>NZ_JBEYVJ010000021.1:0-47463 GCF_040643935.1 Kitasatospora sp. NPDC047058
ACGTCCGGGAGTACGACGAGTTCTGGGTCAAGGGGCAGCCGTACTCGCTGCGGGACATGCTGAACGGCAGCGTCCACACCGCGGACTTCATCGGCGGCTCGGTCTTCCAGTCCTTCCTCTCCGGGGCCGACTACCACCGCTGGCGCTCGCCCGTCGCCGGCCGGGTCCTGAGCGCCGAGGTGGTGGACGGCCTGATGTTCAGCAACGCCGAGTCGGCCGGCCGGGACGAGGACGCGGGCGTGCTCTCCCAGGCCTACCAGTCCTCGGTCAACACCCGCGGCCTGGTCTTCATCGAGGCCGACGATCCGCGGATCGGCAAGGTCTGCGTGATGCCCGTCGGCATCACGGAGATCTCCTCGGTCACCATCGAGGTCGAGGCCGGCCGGCGGGTGGAGAAGGGCACCGAGCTCGGGTACTTCAGCTACGGCGGCTCCAGCCTCTGCCTGGTCTTCCAGCCGGGGACGGTCGAGTTCCCCGCCGGGATGGTGAAGGGCACGCCGATCCGGGTCAACGCCCAGCTCGCCCGCGTCATCCGCTCCTGACGCCCGCCCCTCCCCGACCGGGCCGGGGCCCCGCGGCGGCGGCGAGGATTCACGCCCCGGCCCGCACCCCTTCGCGCGCGGCTCACCTCCGGTGTCGGACCCGCGGCCTACAGTGATTGGCATATGGACGACACCGCGCACCGCCCCGCCGCCGCTCCGACTCCGTACGACCACGCCGCCGAGGCCCGCTGGGTGCCCGAACCGGACAAGCGCCCCGGCCGGACGGCGTTCCAGCGCGACCGCGCCCGTGTGCTCCACTCCGCCGCCCTGCGCCGGCTGGCCGGCACCACCCAGGTGGTCGCCCCGATGCGCAGTGACTTCCCCCGCACCCGGCTCACCCACTCCCTCGAATGCGCCCAGGTGGGCCGGGAGTTGGGCGCCGCCCTGGGCTGCGACCCGGACCTCGTGGAGACCGCCTGCCTGGCCCACGACATCGGCCACCCGCCGTTCGGCCACACCGGCGAGGAGGCACTCGACCAGGCCGCCGAGGACTGCGGCGGCTTCGAGGGCAACGCCCAGTCGCTGCGCATCCTCACCCGCCTGGAGCCCAAGCGCTTCGCCCCGGAGGACGACCAGCCCGCCCGGCTCGCCCCCTGGCCCGGCCGCAGCGTCGGCCTCAACCTGACCCGCGCCGCCCTGGACGCCGCCACCAAGTACCCGTGGACGCACGGCGCCCACCCGGCCGACCCGGCCTCGCCCAAGTACGGCGTCTACGGCGACGACCTGCCGGTGTTCCGCTGGCTGCGGGCCGGCTCCCCGGCCGGGCGCAAGTGCTTCGAGGCCACCGTCATGGACTGGTCCGACGACGTCGCCTACTCCACCCACGACGTCGAGGACGGCCTGCAGGCGGGCCACATCGACCCGGCCGCGCTGCGCGCCCCGAGCGAGCGCGCCGAGCTGTTCAAGGTGGCCGAACGCTACGCCCCGGACGCCGAGCCGGAGGAGCTGGCCGCCGCCCTGGACCGGCTGCTCGGCCAGGAGTGGTGGCCGCAGTCGTACGACGGCACCGCCCGCGCCCGGGCCGGCCTCAAGGACCTCACCAGCCAGCTGATCGGCCGCTTCTGCCTGGCCGCCGAGCAGGCCACCCGGGCCCGCTACGGCCCCGGCCGGCTCACCCGGTACGCGGCCGAGCTGGTGGTGCCGCGCGACGTCCGGCTGGAGTGCGCGGTGCTCAAGGCCGTCGCCGTGCGCTTCGTGATGCAGCGCGACGAGCAGGCCCAGCTCCGGGCCCGCCAGCGGATCGTGATCGCCGAACTGGCCTACGTACTCAACCAGCGCGCCCCCGAGGGCCTGGACCCGGTCTTCGCCGCCCTCTACCAGGAGGCCGAGGACGACCGTGCCGCCCTGCGCACGGTGATCGACCAGATCGCCACCCTCACCGACGCCTCCGCCCTCGCCCTGCACGGCCGGCTCGTCGGCGCCGCCTGGACGTAGGGGCTGTCCCAGGGGCCACCGTGGCCGCCCGGGCCCGGGTGAGCCCGCTCACCCGGGAAACCCCGGCGACCCCAGTAGACTTCCGGGGTGGCCGGGCGGATCAGGGACGAAGACGTACAGGCGGTGCGCAGCGCACTGCCGATCGATGTGGTGGTCGGCGACTACGTACAGCTCACCAACGGTGGCGGTGGCGAGTACAAGGGCGTCTGCCCCTTCCACGACGAGAAGTCCGCCTCCTTCTACGTGAACCCCGCCAAGGGCGTCTTCCACTGCTTCGGCTGCCAGGAGAACGGCGACACCATCGCCTTCCTGATGAAGATCGAGCACTTCACGTTCGCCGAGGCCGTGGAGCGGATGGCCGCCCAGGCCAACATCACGCTCCGCTACGAGGAGGGCGGCTACAGCCCCCGCCACCAGCAGGGCGAGCGCACCCGTCTGGTCGAGGCGCACAAGGTGGCCTCCGCCTACTACCAGGAGCAGCTGGCCTCCCCGGAGGCGGAGATCGGCCGCCGTTTCCTGGCCGAGCGCGGTTTCGACGAGGAGGCGGCGAGGACCTTCGGCGTCGGCTACGCCCCGGCGGGCTGGGAGCACCTGGTCCGCTACCTGCGCGGCAAGGGCTTCAGCGACAAGGAGATCCTGCTCGGCGGCCTGGCCTCGCAGGGCCAGCGCGGCGGGCTGATCGACCGGTTCCGGGGCCGGCTGGTCTGGCCGATCCGGGACATCGCGGGCGAGGTGGTCGGCTTCGGCGCGCGCCGGCTGCGCGAGGACGACAACGGCCCCAAGTACCTGAACACGCCCGAGACGCCGATCTACAAGAAGTCCCACGTGCTGTACGGCATCGACCTGGCGAAGAAGGAGATCGCCAAGTCGGGCCGGGCCGTGGTGGTCGAGGGCTACACCGATGTGATGGCCTGCCACCTGGCGGGCGTCACCTCGGCGGTGGCCACCTGCGGCACCGCCTTCGCCGAGGACCACATCAAGATCATCCGCCGGCTGCTGATGGACACCTCGCAGTACCGCGGCGAGACCGTGTTCACCTTCGACGGCGACGCGGCCGGCCAGAAGGCCGCGCTGCGCGCCTTCGAGGACGACCAGAAGTTCGCCGCCAAGACCTCCATCGCGGTCAGCCCCGGCGGCATGGACCCGTGCGACCTGCGCCTGGCCAAGGGCGACGACGCGGTCCGCGAACTGATCGACAACCCGGTCCCGCTGTTCGAGTTCGCGCTGCGCTCGGCCGTCGCCCGGCACCGGGTGGAGACGCCGGAGGGGCGTTCGGCGGCGCTGGAGGAGGCCGCGCCGATCGTCGCCAAGATCAAGGACCGGTCGATCCAGCACCAGTACGCCGTCCGGCTGGCCGGCATGCTCGGCATCCTGGACGAGCAGTTCGTCGTCCGCCGGATCTCCCAGCTGGCCCGCTGGGACCGCGAGCGCCAGCAGAACCCGCGAGGCCAGCAGCGCCGCCCCGAGCAGCCGCAGCCGGTCAGGTCCGTCACCCCGCTCTTCCGCCTCAACCCGCGTGACCCGGCCCAGTTCGTCGAGCGCGAGCTGCTCAAGCTGGCCCTTCAGCACCCGGACCTGGTCGCCCCGGCGTTCGATCACTACGGCGAGGACGAGTTCCCGACTCCGCCGTACACCGCGGTGCGCCGGGCCATCGCCCAGGCCGGCGGAGCGGCCTACGGCGCCGGCCGGGCCGACTTCACCAGCGCGGTGCGCGAGGCGTCCCCGGACGACCAGGTGCGGTCGCTGGTGACCGAGCTCACCGTGGAGCCGGTGCGTTCGCGCCGCAAGGCGGATGCGATCTATGCGGGGGAGTTCCTGGTGAAGCTGCGGCTCCAGGCAGTGGACCAGAGGATCACCGAAGGGCGGGCCTACCTCAACCAGCTCCACGCTCGTGGCGCGAGTGAGGAGTGGAACGCGGTGAGCGGCGAGCTCTGGCAGCTTGAGCAGTACAAGCAGCGACTGCGCAGTCAGGGTGCTGCGGGGCTGTAGTCCTCTCCGGAGAAAGTCCGCGCACGAGTCTCGGCCGCGGAGTGTGGCGTGCCCCACACTGGAGGGCGTCCTACCTCTTTTCAGCGCGGGTCCGCCAGAGTCGCGCCCGCCCCGAGGGGATGCCCGTGGACCAAGGCCTTGCCGCGACCGCCCGCCCGACCACCGACCCGCTCGCCCCCCACGACGACCACGGCCGTGCCGGTGCCCCGCGGCCGGACGGTGCCCGGGTACCCGCGCAGGGCCACCCGGAGGACCACGAGGCCGGCGCCGCCCCGGGCGCGAGAGCCGACGCCGAAACCGACGCCGAAACCGACGCCGACGTTGAAGCCGACACCGACCCCGACACCGAAGCCGACTCCGACCCCGGGCGCCTCCCCGGCCCGGCCGCCGCGGCGGGCCCGGCGGCCGACCTGCTCCGCCAGTACCTGCGCGAGATCGGCCGGATCAGGCTGCTGACCGCCGCCGAGGAGGTGGACCTGGCCCGCCGGATCGAGGCCGGCCTGTTCGCCGAGGAACGGCTGAACCGCGAGCCGCCGCCCGCCGACCCGCTGGCCGGCGAGCTGGACACGCTGGTGGTGGCCGGCCGGATCGCCAAGCGGCGGCTGATCGAGGCCAACCTGCGCCTGGTGGTCTCGGTCGCCAAGCGCTACATCGGCCGCGGGCTGACCCTGCTGGACCTGATCCAGGAGGGCAACCTCGGCCTGATCCGGGCGGTGGAGAAGTTCGACTACGCCCGGGGCTACAAGTTCTCCACCTACGCCACCTGGTGGATCAGACAGGCGATGAGCCGGGCCCTGGCCGACCAGGCGAGAACGATCCGGGTGCCGGTGCACGTGGTCGAGCTGATCAACCGGGTGGTCCGGGTGCAGCGGGCGCTGCTCCAGGAGCGCGGGACCGAGCCCACCCCCGCCGAGATCGCCGTCGTCCTGGAGCTGACCGGGGAGCGGGTGCGCGAGCTGATCCGGCTGGCCCAGGAGCCGATCTCGCTGCACACCCCGGTCGGCGAGGAGGACGACGTGGCGCTGGGCGACCTGATCGAGGACGCCGACGCCGCCTCACCCGCCGAGTCGGCCACCTTCCTGCTGCTGCGTCAGCACCTGGACGCGGTGCTGGCCACCCTCGGCGAGCGGGAGCGCCAGGTGGTCCAGCTCCGCTACGGCCTGGACGACGGACGCCCCCGCACCCTGGAGGAGATCGGGGTGCTGTTCGGCGTGACGAGGGAGCGGATCCGCCAGATCGAGTCCAAAACCCTGGTCAAACTCCGCGACCACGCCTTCGCCGAACAGCTCCGCGGCTACTTGGACTGAGCGGCGGCGGCGGACGGGCTCGCCGTGACCGGCGGCGGCGAGGCCGGGCCGATCGGGATCGGGGTGGAGGCGACCATCTGGGCCAGGCCGGAGACGCTCACCGTGCAGTCGCTCCCCTCCGGCTGCCAGCCGCAGACCTGGAAGGTGGCGGCCGGGTCCGCCGCGTTCACCATCGCCGAGTAGTTGTCGTACCCCCAGTGGATGGTCCCGGTCTCCTTCTCGCCGGTGCTGCTCGTGACGGACACCCAGTCGTCCGGCGCGCCCTCGGTGATGGCCGCCCAGGCGGCCTGGCACTTCTGGCTGTACCGGAGGTAGATCACGACCTTGCCGATGTTGCCGGTCTGCAGGGTCCGGGCGTCGGCGCCGCAGCCGGTCGACTTGGGGTCCTTGTGCGAGCACCCCATGGCCTGGCAGGCGGCCGCGGGCGGGGCCGGCGAGACGGGCTTGGCGGGCACGCTAGGGCTCGTGGGCGGGACGGACTCCGCGACGGTGGCCGAGTTCTCCCCGGTACCGTGCGTGAAGCGGAAGCCGGCCAGGACCAGCAGCACCGCCGCCACCAGCGCACCGGCCACCAGCGCCGCCGGCCGCCGCCACCAGCGCGGGGTCGCGGCGGCCGGCGCCGGTACGGGCTCCTCGTCCGCACCCGGACCACCCTCGTCGGCGGTCTCCACCGCGGAGCCGCCGTCGGAGCCGCCGTCGGAGCCGGCGTCGGAGCCGGCGTCGGATGCGGCCTCGGATCCGGCCGGGACCCCGGCCCCGGTGACGCCGGGTCCGGCGTCGTGCGCGGCACTGTTCTCGGCCGCGGCCCCGGCGGCCCCTGCGGCCCCTGCGGTCACGGCGGTCTCCGCCGCGTCGCCCGCCTCCGCGGCACTCGCCCAGAGCGCCCGGAGTGCGGGGCCGTCACAGTCGACCGCCTTGATCAGCGCTTCCAGCGCCTGCTCGGTGACGACGCGTTTGCCGTTGAGCCAGCGCTCCCAGGAGGCGCGGCTGTAGTGGGTCCGGGTCGCGAGCTCGGACAGCGAGAGGCCGGTCGCGTCCTTGACGGCGCGGAGCTCTTCCGTCAGGCGTCTTGCGGGGGCGGACAGTTCGTCCGGCAGGTGCTTCCAGGCGGATGCCATGCGGTCTTCCCAACATCGGAAACGGGGGACGCGGGATGAACAGGGCCGAGTTGGGCACCGGCCCAGGTCCGGGGGCGTTTCCGCGTCTCCAACCTCACCGGCCTGCCGTCTCAAACACCAGGTCATGGCGCTGAGACGGACGGAAGTGTCTCACAACCCCGGTGGCCACTCGAACAATCACGCGTCAGTCGTGCACAGTTCTCTCGTCGGTCCGAAACGGCGCCGGGATCCTTCGTCCGGGCACCGTTCGCGGGCCGCATCCCTGACGTCCCGAATCCCCCACGACCGGGGCAGCCTCGCGGGGGGAGGCTGCCCCGGTGACCAGGGACGCACGGTGGGGTGGGCGCTTGCGTGCCGTCCACCCCGCCGTGGCCTTCGCCCGCGCCCGGGCCGCCGGAACACCGGTGGAGGGGGATCCCGGGACGCGCCGGGGTACGGGGACGCGCCGGGGTACGGGACGCGTCAGTGGTGGAAGGCTGTCCGGGCCGGTATCCCGGACGCCCACAAGGGGGACGGGCGACGCCGCCGCGTCCCCCTCTTTGCCGTCGGCCGCGGGTGACGCGGCTTCACACGCCCGCGCAGGACAGCCCGCGCGCGCAGCTCCCCCCATCCGCGCGGCCCGCCGCGCGCGGCGCCCGCCCGGCCGTGGGAGGGCTCAGCCGGCCGTCTCCGGGTGGACCTGCTCCCGGGCGGCCCGGAACTGCTGGCGCACCGCAGCACCGACGGGCAGGTCCTGCTCCGGGTCCGGCGTGACGGTGACCGTCTCCGGCAGCTCCCAGTGCGGCGGCTCGGGGGTCCCGGCCAGCGCCCAGGCGGCCTGCCGGGCCGCGCCGCGCGCCGCGTGGGCGCCGGGCGGCGGCACCACGACCGGGACGCCGAACAGCAGCGGCGCGATCTGCCGGACCGCCGGCAGCCGCCCGGCCGCGCCGAGCAGGAAGACCCGCTGCACCTCGACGCCCCGGGCCCGCAGCACGTCCAGTGCGTCCGCGAGGTTGCAGAGCATGCCCTCGACGGCGGCCCGGGCCAGGTGCTGGGGGGTCATCGACTCGGCCCGCATCCCGGTCAGCGTGCCGGCCGCGTGCGGCAGCGCGGGCGTCCGCTCGCCGTCCAGGTAGGGCAGCAGCACCATCCCGTACGCGCCGGGGGAGGACTGCAGGGCGAGCTCGCTCAGGCCCTCCAGGTCGCGGCCGAGCAGTGCGGCGGTGGAGCGGAGCACCTGGGCGGCGTTCAGGGTGGCGACCATCGGCAGGTGGCGGCCGGTGGCGTCGGCGAAGGAGGACACCAGCCCGGTGGCGTCCACCACGGCCTGCTCGTGCACCGCGAAGATCGTCCCGGAGCTGCCGAGCGAGACGGCGGCGTCACCGGGCCGCAGGCCGAGGCCGAGCGCGGCCGCCATGTTGTCCCCGGTGCCGGCCGAGATCAGCAGGCCCTCGGGGGTGTGCCCGGCGGGTTCGGCCGGGCCGAGCACGTCGGGCACCTTCAGCCCGTGGCCGAGCGCCAGCTCGACCAGGTCCTGCCGGTACTCGCCGGTGACCGGCGACCAGTAGCCGGTGCCGGAGGCGTCGCCCCGGTCGGTGGTGCGCCGCTTGGGGTGGCCCAGCAGCTGCCAGACCAGCCAGTCGTGCGGCAGCAGCACCTCGGCCACCCGGCGGGCGTTGGCCGGCTCGAACTCGGCCAGCCAGCGCAGCTTGGCGATGGTGTACGTGGGGCCGGGGACGGCGCCGATCGCGGCCGTCCAGGCGGCCGGGCCGCCGAACTCGTCCACCAGGGCGGCGGCGGCGCCGCTGGAGCGCGGGTCGTTCCAGAGGATCGCGGGCCGCACCAGCACGCCGCCGGCGTCCAGGCCGATCATGCCGTGCTGCTGCGCGCTGACGCCGATCGCCCGGACGCCCTCCAGCAGGCCGCCGGTGGCCGCGTCGCCGAGCGAGTGCAGCCAGACCTGCGGGTCGGCCTCGCCGGCCCGGGGTGCGGCGCCCTCGGGCACGGGGTGCGGGGCCTTGCCGGACCGCAGCACCGCGCCGGTCCCGGTGTCGCACGCGACGATCCGGGTGCGACCGGTGGAGCTGTCTATCCCCGCGACGATGGCCATGTCGAGATCATGCCTCAGCGGCCGTCCGGACGCGGTCCGTCCGGGCAAGTGTTGCCCGTTCGGTACCGCTCCGGAGCCGTCGCGGACGAGGTGCCCGCCCGGTCGCCGTCACCGCCCGGTCACGGACGGAACGTGCCCCAGCTGTCGTCCTCCACCCGGGGGCGGTTGAAGTACGGCACGCGGTCGGTGACGGCGTTCGGCAGCCGGTCCCCGACCTTGTCCGCGACGGCGCCGGCGGCCTTCCCGGCGGCCGCCCCCGCCTGCTGCCGGGCCTTGCCGGCGGCGCTCTGCACCTTGGGGTTCTGGGCGACCTGCCGGGTGACCTTGGCGATCTGTTCGTACCGCTGGCGCCCGGCGCGCGAGCCCAGCACGTAGCCCGCCCCGAGTCCGACGATCAACGACAGCTTCCACATGATCGGATTCCACCCTCTCCTGGCGGCCATTGCCGCATTGCCCTACCCGTCATCCGGGGCGGCGAACCGTCCGTGCCCCCAGCATCCCCGGGCCTCCTGCGGGGCGCGCGCGGGGCGCGCCGGGCGGGTCTGCGGGGCGGCCGGGGAAAGCGATTGGCGGACCACCCCCCCGAGTGCGCTAATGTATGTCCCGCAGCGAGCGCCGAGGAGCCCGGGAAACCGGGGGCCGAAGCGGAAGCCGATCCCCCATAGCTCAATTGGCAGAGCAGCCGACTGTTAATCGGCAGGTTATTGGTTCGAGTCCAATTGGGGGAGCTCAGGTGGCCGCCCCGTCAGGGTCGGTTCTCCTGTCCGTGGTGCGGCAGTCGTCCACCGCGATCCCGCATAGCTCAATTGGCAGAGCAGCCGGCTGTTAACCGGCAGGTTTTTGGTTCGAGTCCAAATGCGGGAGCTGCACCGGGTCCGCCCGGTGACTGCTCAGAGCGAAGGCCCCCCGGTCGACCGGGGGGCCTTCGTGTTGTCGCCTTCGTCACACGGCGCCCGCCCGCGCGCTCGGCCGGGCCGGGAAGGCAGGGAAGGCAGGGAAGGCCGGGGAGGCCGGCCGGGCCGTGGGCGGCCGGGGCCGGGCCTCAGGCGGTGGCCCGGCGGTACAGCTCGGCGACCCGGCCGTCGAAGGTGATGCTGTACGAGGTGCCGGGGGTCGCGCCGCCCTCCTGGTAGCCGCCGATCACGCCGATGACCGCGCCCGCCGGGGTCACCCACGGGCTGCCGCTGGTGCCGTCGGTGTAGCCGCCGCAGTCGAACCGCTCCTGGGTCGGGCTCTGCGCGCTGGTGCGGACCGAGCAGGTGATCGGCTCGTCGCGCTCGTTGGGGTAGCCGGTCACCGAGACCGGCTGGTCGAAGCCCTGGCCGGTGCCGAGCGGGTTGCCGCCGACCGCGTCCTCGACCTCCCGCCCGCCCACCGGCCGGACGGTGACGAACGCCACGTCGTACTCGGGGTCGTCGCCGGCCGACCAGCGCGGATCGACGGTGACCGATTGCACCGGCCAACTCCCGTACGGGGAGTGCCCGTTGCGGTAGCCGGGGGTGAACACCAGGCCGTCCAGCAGGCCGATCCGGCGGCTCTGCACGCAGTGCGCGGCGGTCACCAGCAGATTGCGCCCCGGGCTGTGCACCACGCTCGCCGTGCAGGCCCGCGGGCCCTGGGCGGTGCGGATGGCGAGGGTGCCGATCCGGTCGCCCGCCGGGCTCTGCGGCGCCACCCGTGCGGTCGGCGCCTGCTGCCCCCCGTTGCCGCAGGCGGTGCCGGCGGCCAGCAGCAGGGCCGCCAGTGCGACCGCCTGGGCCGCGCGCGCGGGCCGTACCGGGCGGGGGGTCATCCGGGCTCCGTCTCGTCTCGTCCTCGGGGCGGGCCCTGCGGGTCGTGCGGACCGCCGTTCGTGTGAGCAAGATCTACCAGCCCCCGCCCGGCTCCGCCAACCCCCGCCAACCCGCTCCCGGCTCCGCCGGCCCCGGGGCCCGGTCAGCCGGTGGCGCGGTCGTACAGGGCCTGGACCCGGTCCCCGAAGTAGCTGCTGTACGAGGTGTCGGGGGAGTCGCCGCCCTCCTGGTAGCCGCCGATCACGCCGACCACGGTGCCGGTGCGGCTGTCCGGGTCGAAGTCGGTCACCCAGGGGCTGCCGCTGGTGCCGCCGGTCCAGTCCGGGCAGTCGATCCGCAGCTGGGTGGGGCTCTGCTCGGACGTGGTGTTGCTGCAGGTGATCGGCACCTCGCTGGTGCCGGGGTAGCCGGTCACCTTCACCTCCAGCCGGTAGCCGCGGTCGACACCCAGGCGGTTGGCGCCGAGCACCTGTTGCACCTGCTGCCCGTTCTGCGGCTGGACCACGGCGAAGGCGACGTCGACGTCCGGGTCGGCGTCGTCCTTCCAGGCCTGGTCGACGGTGACCGCGAGGAGCGGCCAGACGCCGCTCGGGGTGTCGCCGTCCCGGTAGCCGGGGACGAAGACCAGGTCGCTGCGCTGCCCGAGCCGTGGGTCCCAGACGCAGTGCGCGGCGGTGACGATCAGGTTCAGCCCGGCGCTGTCGACCACGCTGGCGGTGCAGAAGTGGTCGCCGTCCGCGTTGCGGGTGAAGACGGCGCCGACCAGGCCGTTGAGCACGGTGGGCTTGGCGGTGCGGGTGACCCCGGTCTGGCGGCCGAGTGCCCCGCGCAGCCGTTCCCGGCTCCAGCCGAAGCTGTCGCCCGAGGCGGAGTCCGGGCCCGGAGAGGAGCCCGCGTCCGGACCCGGGGAGGAGGCTGCTGCGGAGGCCGGCCGGGACCGCACCGTCGGGGTCGCGCCGCCCGGTCCCGCCGCGGTGGTGCAGCCCGCCGCCGTCAGGGCCGCCAGCGCCACCCCGGCCACCGCCCGGGAGACCGGCCCCGGCTCACGTACCGTCATCCGCCCAGGCTCGCCGGTGCGGTCACCCGCCCGCCACCGGGGCTGCTCCGGGCGGGGAGGCGTGTATCCGCGCGCACCCATGTGCGCCCCCGGCGCGCACCACGGGTGATCGACCGGCTATGCTGCCCGGAGACGGCCTCGCGGGGCCGTCTGCTGCTGCCGCGGCCGGTGACCGGTCGCGCGGCGAACCGGGGCGGTAGCTCAGCCGGTTAGAGCAGGGGACTCATAATCCCTTGGTCGTGGGTTCGAGTCCCACCCGCCCCACCTTCGTCCGGACGACCGGGCTTGACCAGGTGCGGTCATCTGCACGAACTCTAGTGACCGCGACTCCCGGCGACCGCACCGACAGGCCGGGAATCACCCGAATAGGGCCGCCCCGAGGGCGCGTTGACGCCCCCTGCCGTACCGCTGCCGGTCCGCACTCCGCTCCGCCCGCCCCGGTCCTCCGCGGACCCGCCCTGACGACGCCGTGCTGCTGCCCTGCCGCCGTCGTGCTGACGTTCTGCCGGTGTCTCCGTACCGCGGCCCGAAGCCGCAGGGCCGCCACCGGTGGACGGTGGCGGCCCTGCGGCGGGCTCAGCCGAGCTTGACGGCCTCGACCACCAGCTCGCCCTTGGCGTTGCGCTTGACCTGGCAGACCTCCAGGCCGGGGTGCTTGCCCTTGGCGGCCAGCGCCTTCACCTCGGCCACCAGCTTGGCGTCGTCGAGGTAGAACCGCAGCGGGTCGGGCGAGGTGGTCGCGTAGTCCAGGATGTCCTGGGCGCTGCGGCGGCTGAGCGCCCACTCCCAGGACTTCCAGGAGCGGCCCTGGTCCCGGTTGAGCACGCCGAGCCAGAGGTTGTCCTCGCTGGAGCTCCAGTCCGAGGTCTGCTCGCCCCAGGCGCGCGAGCCGCCCAGCGACACCGCGACCCGCGGGTCGTTGGCCGGCCGGGAGCCGTCGATCGCGGCGACCCGCTTGGCGACGTCCCCGCGGGTCTGCGCGCCGCGGAGCATGACCCGGCCCGGGCTGCCCTCCCAGCCGGACGCCGCGCTGGCGTCGGGCTGGCTGTCGGAGATCACGCCGTACAGCAGGCAGCCGGTGGCCGCCACGACCGCGACGCCCGACCGCAGCCCCGGCCGCAGGACCGCCGGTCCCGCGGTGCGCGCGCCCGCGGACCGCCCGCCGGCGAGGACCCGGCGGCCGAACAGCGGGAGCAGTGCGGCGGCCATCGTGACCAGGCCGATCACCAGCAGCTGGTGGAGCATCTTCTCGTAGAAGTACGAGGTGCCGCCGACCGAGCGGAGCTGGTACTCCATGATCGCGAAGGAGAGCCCCACGATCGCGGCGCAGGAGACCAGCGCCGCCCGGCGGGCGCGGTTGGCGAGCGCGGCCGGGGTCAGCAGCACCACGATGGTGGCGGCCACCAGCGGGAAGAGCACGTGCCGGCCGACCGGGCCGATGCCGCCGGGCAGGGTCAGCACGTCGGCGGAGCCGGCCGACTTGAGGTTCACGTAGATCGGGAAGAGCGCGAGCACGCCGGCGACGGCGGAGATCACCAGGACGGCCACCCAGTGCCGCTTCCAGCCGCGCCAGTGGACGGCGGCCCAGCCGAGCACGGTGATGCCGGCGGCCGGCAGCAGCAGGTAGTGGCCGAAGGAGATGCCGACGGTCAGCGCGGCGAGCGCGACGAGCTGCTCGTGGATCCGGTTGAGCGGGCGGACGGCCAGGGCGACCAGCACCGCCAGCAGGCCCAGCGCGAAGATCTCGCTGATGAAGCCGTTGAGGTACATCTTGGGCAGCTCGGCGACGACCAGGAAGACGGTGACGGGCAGCAGCAGGGCGATGCCCCGCCAGCCGCGCAGCGCCGGTCCGGCGGCCCGGCGGACCGCCCAGAGCACCGCCACGGCCAGCGCCGCGGTGGTCACCGTGTAGAGCACGACGAACAGCGACATCTGGCCCAGCGAGGAGCCCCGGTCGGCACCCCCGCGGAGGAAGCTGGTGATCACCGCCAGGGTCAGGTGGCTGCCCTGCGGGTACGTGGCCAGGCCCTGCTGCACGGTGCCGGCGGCGTCCGTCTGGTGCAGCGAGGCGAGGCCGCCGAGGCGCAGGATGGTGTCGTAGAGCGCGCTGTGCCGGCCGAGGTCCTCCGCGGAGAGGATCAGGGCGAGGCGCTCGGTGGGGTCCCGGCGGAGCACCGGGTACATGATGAAGGCGACGGCCAGGCCGGCCGAGAGCAGCAGCGGGTGGTCGCGGGTCGGCACCAGCGCGCGGATCCGGGCGCCGGGCGTCAGCGTCCTGGAGGCCGGAGCGGGGGCGTGGACGGCCCGGACGGCGACCAGGGCGAGGGCGGTCAGCTCGGCCAGGGCGAGCGGGTGGAGCCCCCACGGCCAGCGGCTGGCGACCAGGCCGAGCGCGCAGGTCCAGCCGACCAGCGTGACCCCCGAGATCATCAGCCGGTCGAAGGCGGTGGCCGAGGACCGTATCAGCGTCGCGGTGGCGATCCAGAGCATCAGGAAGCCGAGCAGGTCGGCCTTGACGAGGTGGAACAGCGGCGGCAGTCCGAGCACCAGGACCGCGAACCACAGCAGACCGCTCCCCGGGCGCCCGCGGCCGAATCGGGAGGAGCGTCCTCCGCCGACGGGGCCGCCGGTTCTGCCGGGTGAGAGGGGGTCAGCCGTGACCTCTGTCATATCGGTCACATCGGACGGCGCGAGCGGCACGGCTTTTTCCCCCAGCAAGATGAAAGGCATTTCGAACATCGAAGACTCGTTTGAAGGTCTTCGGGTGGTACAAGTGTGAAGCATCGCTTCGCCCGCTACCGACGCGGGGTGGGCCGAACGGACGTGTCATCCGGCCTTCTTCAGGGCGGACCCGTGACGGTGGGACAGGGTTGTAGCCGTTACCCATTCTTTACCGTCTGGCCCGGCCGCCCGGGCGGTTCGTATCCTGGCCCGATGCTCGAACCCGCCCTGTTGCCGACCCCGCTGGTGGACTGCACCGACGAGGTGCTGGCCCGCGCCGGGGTGACGCTGCGGCTCAAGCGGGACGACCTGCTGCACCCGGCGGTCCCGGGCAACAAGTGGCGCAAGCTCGGGCCCAACCTGGCGGCGGCGGTGGAGCAGGGGCGGACCCGGCTGCTGACCTTCGGCGGGGCCTACTCCACCCATCTGCGCGCGGTCGCGGTGGCCGCGGCCGCATTGGGGCTGGAGAGCGTCGGGCTGGTCCGGGGCGAGGAACTGGCCGCCGCGCCGCGCAACTGGTCGCTCCGGGCGGCCGAGGCGGCGGGCATGCGGCTGGTCTTCCTGTCCCGGACGGACTACCGGCGGACGGCGGCGGCGTGCGGGACGGACGACGCGGTCGCCGCGGAGCTGCAACGGCGCTGGGGCCCCTGCCTGGTGCTGCCGGAGGGCGGCTCCAACGCGCTGGCGGCGGTCGGCGCGGCGGCCGTCCCGGCGGAGCTGCCCGGGCTCGGCGAACGGGACGTGCTCTGCTGCCCGGTCGGCACCGGTGGCACCCTGGCGGGCATCGCGGCCGGCCTGCCGCCGGGCGCGCGGGCGCTCGGGGTGGCGGTGCTGCGCGGCGGCGCCGGCTACCTGGAGGGCGAGGTCTCCCGGCTGCAACGGGCCGCCTTCGGGCGGGAGTCCGGCAACTGGCGGATCGACCACGAGCACCACGGCGGCGGCTACGGCCGGGTGCCGGCCGGGCTGGCCGCCTTCGCCGAGGACTTCGAGCGCCGGCACGGCATCGCGCTGGAGCGCCGGTACGTCGCCAAGATGCTCGCCGCCCTGTACGACCTGGCGGCGGCCGGCGCCTTTCCGGCGGGCACCCGGCTCACCGCCGTGATCACCGGCCTGCCGGACCCGGACAGCCCCTAACCGAAGGTCAGGTTGGCACAGGGGTCGGTGTCGGCCCCGCGCGCGTTCTCGGCGATCCCGGTGGGGACGCCGCTGGGCGCGGGCGGGGTGGCGCCGGCCGTGGGGGCGCCGGTGCCTCCGCCGGTCGGGCCGGGCGCCGGGGCGCCGACGGCGTCGAGTCCGGTGGACAGGGCCGGGAGGTAGTCGCGCCCGAGCGTGACGGTGATCCCCTCGGTGCCCGCCTCCTCGGTGAGGCGCGCCCCCGGGAAGAGCGGGGCCAGCTGGTCGGCGGCGGCCTTCAGGGCCGGGTCGTAGGCGATCTCGGTCTGCAGCCGGCCGCCGTTGGTCGGGCCGAGGGCGACGTTCTGGAAGCCCCTGGCGCGGACCGCCTCCGCCCCCTTGCCGGCCAGCCCGGGGGTGCCGACGCCGTTCACCACGGTGACCGGTGCGGCCGCCTGCTCGGGCGCGAGCGGGCCGGGCGGGGTGGCCGGGCCGCTCTCCGGGCCGCCCGGGGTGGTCGTGGGGGAGGGGCCGGGGACCAGGCCGGTGCTCTGGCCGTCCAGCGTGCGGTCCTCGCGCAGCAGCTTCCACAGCGTGTCGACGTCCGGGTGGACCAGGGCGACCCGGTCGCCGGAGTAGCGCCAGGGGGTGGTGACGAAGGTGATGTCGGAGAGCTTGATCTGCTGCAGCGACTGGGCGAAGTCCACCAGCTTCATCGCGGTGCCCAGGCCCTCGTCCACGGTGAGCGACCGGGTGGCGGCGTCGGCCAGCGGGAGCAGGGTCGGCAGGGAGAAGCCGAGCCCCTGGACCTTGCGGATCATCGAGGAGAGGAAGGCCTGCTGGCGCTTCATCCGCCCGATGTCGGAGTTGTCGCCGATGCCGTACCGGGCCCGGAGGTAGTCCACCGCGGGCTGCCCGGAGAGCTTCTGCATGCCCTTCCGGAGGTGGATGTTGTGCGAGTTCACGTCGTTGGGGACGCAGACGTCCACGCCGTTGACGGCCTCGGTCATCGCCGCGACGCCCTTGAAGTCGACCACGATGGTGTGGTCGATCCGCAGGCCGGTGAGGGTCTCGACGGTGTTCTGCGTGCAGGCCGGGTTGCCCTTGGGGAACTCGCCGACGGTGAACGCCGAGTTGAACATCTGGTTCGTCCTCGGCGTCGTCCAGTTGCCACTGGGCAGCCGGCAGGACGGGATGGTCACCAGGGCGTCGCGGGGTATCGAGACGCCGACGGCGTGCTTGTGGTCGGCGTATATGTGCAGCAGGATCGCGGTGTCGGAGTGGCCGACGCCCTCCTCGCCGCCGCCGAGGTCGGCGTTGCCGTCGTCGCGGGTGTCCGAGCCGAGCACCAGGACGTTCACCGGCACCGAGGCGCCGGGGGTGACCGGGACGGGGGCCGGCGGCCGTTCGGTGGCGACGCCGCCAGCGTCGAAGGTGGTGATGTTGCTGTCCAGCCGGTGGTAGAACCAGGCACCGGCGCCGGCCACCGACAGCACCAGGACGGCGGCGAGGCCCACGGCGGTCCGTACGATGCGCCGGCGGCGCAAGCTGCTGCTCATCGTCCCGGTCCCCCCGTCTTCTGGTGTCGTTCCCTGCACGCACCGGCGTTTGGGCAGGCCGGTGCGAGTCCCGAACGTTAGACGTTTCGCGGGAGTGTTCGGTTACCGTCGGAGGCCGGTCAATTGCGCCGGACCGGCCGTCAGGGCTGTGATGCTGCTCACGCCCCGGGGCCGGAGGCGCCCGAGAGCATCCGGCGGAGCAGGTCGCGCAGCTGGGTCCGCTCGTCCGCGTCGAGCGCGGCCAGCGGTTCGCGGGCGAAGTTCAGTGACTCGCGCAGCTCCGCGGAGGCGGCCGCCCCGCTGTCGGTGGCGGCGACCAGCTTGACCCGGCGGTCCTGCCGGTCGGCCTCGCGGGTGACGAAGCCCCGCGACTCCAGCCGGTCGACGATGCCGGTGATGTTGGACGGCTCGCAGCTGAGCGTCTGGGCGATGTGGCGCATCGGCATCGGTCCGCGCCGCAGCAGGGCGAGCACCTTGGCCTGGGCGCCGGTGAGCGAGCGGGCGGCGGCGGCCTCCTCGTACTCGCGGTGGAAGAGCGCGACCAGATTGGCCATCAGGTCGACGACCTCACGGGTGATCTCCTCGGGCTGCGGCGTGGCGGCCCGGGTCGGCTGGGTGTCCATGCCCGACAGTCTACCTGAACAGTTGACAACGTGAACCTTTCATGTCCATCGTTACTTCAGTAAGTCAACCTTTCATGCACCAAGGAGTACCCCGATGGCCGAGCAGGACGCACCCGCCACCGCCCGTGAGTGGCACCTCGCCGCCCGTCCGCAGGGCTGGCCGGTCCCGGCCGACTTCGCGCTGGCCGAGGCCCCGGTCCGGACCCCCGGCCCGGGCGAGATCCTGGTCCGCAACGCCTACCTGTCGGTGGACCCGTACATGCGCGGCCGGATGAACGACGTGAAGTCCTACCTCCCGCCGTTCGGGCTCGGCCGGGTGATGGAGGGCGGCGCCGTCGGCTACGTGGTGGCCTCCGCGGCCGAGGGCTTCGCCCCGGGCGACGCCGTGCTGCACGGGCTCGGCTGGCGCGAGTACGCCACCGTCGAGGCCGGGCGCGCGGTGAAGGTGGACCCGTCGGTGCCGCTCTCCGCCTACCTCGGCGTGCTCGGCATGACCGGCCTGACCGCGTACGCCGGCCTGCTGGCGGTCGGCGGCCTCAAGGAGGGCGACCGGGTCTTCGTCTCCGGCGCGGCCGGCGCGGTCGGCACCATGGTCGGCCAGATCGCCCGGCTCAAGGGCGCCTCGCTGGTGGTCGGCTCGGCCGGCTCGGCGGAGAAGGTATCGAAGCTGGTCGACGAGTACGGCTTCGACGCCGCGTTCAACTACAAGGACGCGCCGGTCGCCGAGCAGCTCGCCGCGGCCGCTCCGGAGGGCATCGACCTCTACTTCGACAACGTCGGCGGCGGCCACCTGGAGGCCGCGATCGGCGCCCTCGGCGTGCACGGGCGCGCGGTGCTCTGCGGCGCGATCGCGCAGTACAACGAGACCACGGCGCCCGCCGCCCCGCGCAACCTCGCGCTGGCTATCGGCAAGCGGCTGCGCCTGGAGGGCATGCTGGTCGGCGACCACGCCGCCCTGCAGCCGCAGTTCGTCGCCGAGGTCGGCGGCTGGCTGCGGGAGGGCAGGCTGCGCAGCGAGGAGACCGTCGTGGACGGCTTCGAGCACGCCGTGGACGCCTTCCTGGACCTGCTGCGCGGTGGCAACACCGGCAAGATGGTGGTCCGTCTCGACGGCTGACGCGCCGTCAGTGCGGACGCTCCTCCGGTCGCCGCACCGCCCCGCCGCCCCGCCGGGTGTGCGGGGCGGTTTGCGTACCGGGCGCAGAGGATCCGGCCGCACTACCGCATTCCGGCCGGATCCGAAAGTGCGTCAGCCGCGGTGCGGGGCGGCGCGGTACGGTGGTCCCGCCCGGCGATGGGGCCGTTCGGGGGAGAGATCCGACCGAGGGGTGGACCTCGTTGCGGATTCGACTAGCATTGAGCGAAAGCCTGTCCGTTTTGCTCAATTTAGTGGCTTAATGTCGGCTAACGTGGGTAACTGTGGATCAACTACAGGCGCGAACGCGAGGCAGCTGGGGAAGGCGACCCTCGTCCACAGCCTGGAGGTCCCGGTGACGACACGTGGAGTCCTGTACGTCCACTCCGCGCCCCGCGCGCTGTGCCCGCACGTCGAGTGGGCCGTCGCAGGGGTGCTCGGTGTACGGGTGAGTCTGGACTGGATCCGCCAGCCGGCCGCACCCGGGCACTGGCGCGCCGAGCTCTCCTGGCAGGGCGAGCCCGGTACGGCCTCGAAGCTCGCCTCCGCCCTGCGCGGCTGGCAGCTGATGCGGTACGAGGTCACCAGCGAGCCCTGCGCCACGGCGGAGGGCGAGCGCTACAGCAGCACGCCCACGCTCGGCATCTTCCACGCCGTCACGGGCATCCACGGCGACATCCTGATCCCCGAGGACCGGCTGCGCGCCGTCCTGCTCCGCGCCCGCAGCGAGGGGGCCGACCTGGAGGCGGAGATCTCCCGGCTGCTCGGCAAGCCCTGGGACGACGAGCTGGAGCCGTTCCGCTACGCCGGCGAGGGCGCCCCGGTGCGCTGGCTGCACCAGGTGGTCTGACACCGGCCCGGCACCTTCGGCCCGTCGCCTCCGGTCGGACACCGCCGGCCGGACGCGCCACCGGTCCGTCCGCCGTCGCGGGAAAGCCGGAAGGGGGCCGGCGCTCGTCCTGAGCGCCGGCCCCCTTCGCGTGCGGGATCAGACGGTGCGGAAGGCCAGCACCACGTTGTGGCCGCCGAAGCCGAACGAGTTGTTCAGCGCCGCGATCCGGCCCTCGGGCAGCGTGCGCGGCTCGTCCCGGACGATGTCCGCGTCCACGTCGTCGTCCAGGGCCTCGACGTTGATGGTCGGCGGGGCGGTCCGGCTGTGCAGGGCCAGCACGGTGGCGACGGTCTCGATGCCGCCGGCGCCGCCCAGCAGGTGGCCGGTCATCGACTTGGTGGCCGAGACGGCGATGTGGTCGAGGTGCTCGCCGAGCTCCTTGCGCAGCGCCTTCAGCTCGGCCGTGTCACCCTGCGGGGTCGAGGTGGCGTGCGCGTTGACGTGCACGATCTCGGCCTTGTCCAGCTCGTTGCGCTCGAACAGGTCGGCCAGCGCACGGGCCACGCCGGCGCCGGTCGGCTCCGGCTGGGCGATGTGGTGGGCGTCCGAGGACAGGCCCTGGCCCACGGCCTCGCAGTAGATGCGGGCGCCGCGCGCCTCGGCGTGCTCGACCGACTCCAGCACGACCACGCCCGCGCCCTCGCCGAGCACGAAGCCGTCGCGGCCCTTGTCGTACGGGCGGGAGGCGCGCTCGGGCTCGTCGTTGTTCTTGGACATCGCCATCATGTTGGCGAACGCGGCGATCGGCAGCGGGTGGATCGCGGCCTCGGTGCCGCCGGCCACCACGACGTCGGCGCGGCCGGTGCGGATCATCTCGATCGCGTAGCCGATGGCCTCGGCACCGGAGGCGCAGGCGGAGACGGGGGTGTGCACACCCGCGCGGGCGCCGACCTCCAGGCCGACGTTGGCCGCCGGGGAGTTGGGCATCAGCATCGGGACGGTGTGCGGGGAGACCTTGCGGGCGCCCTTGTCCTTCAGCACGTCGTACTGGTCGAGCAGGGTGGTGACGCCGCCGATGCCGGAGGCGATCACGGCGCCCAGGCGCTCGGGGGCCAGCTTCGACGACTCGTCGGTCGCCGGGGTCTCGTAGCCGGCGTCGGCCCAGGCCTCGCGGGCCGCGATCAGCGCGAACTGCGCCGAGCGGTCCAGCCGGCGGGCCAGCGGGCGGGGGAGGATCTCAGCCGGGTCGACGGCGGTGCGCGCGGCGATCCGGACGGGCAGGTCGGCCGCCCACTCCTCGGTCAGGGCAGCCACCCCGGAGCGCCCGGCGAGCAGGTTCTCCCAGGTGGTGGCGGCGTCGCCGCCCAGCGGCGTGAAGGCGCCGATACCCGTGACGACCACGGTACGGTTTTCAACGGTCACTGGATCTTCTTCTCTCACGTTCGTGCGGGATTGCGGCGGCGCGCCGGGGGGTGGGGCCCGGCCGGGCGCCCGGAGGGGCGTCCCGGCCGGCGGGTCGGCCGGCTCGGGGGGAGCCGGCCGACGTCAGGCGTCGATCGGGTCGAACGCTCAGGCGTTGGCGAGGATGTAGTCCACCGCGTCGCCGACGGTCTTCAGGTTCTTGACCTCGTCGTCCGGGATCTTCACGTCGAAGCGCTCCTCGGCGGCCACGACGACCTCGACCATGGACAGCGAGTCGACGTCCAGGTCATCGGTGAAGGACTTGTCGAGCTCGACGTCCTCGGTCGGGATGCCGGCGATCTCGTTGACGATCTCAGCGAGACCTTCCAGGACCTCGTCCTTGGTAGCCATACTGGCTGCTCCTCTTCGGTGTTGAATGCGGCCGCCCGGCGGACGGACGCAGGCTTTGTGGATGGTTGGGCGAAAAGTGCCTAGGGGAGCGTAACGACTGCCGCCGCGTAGACCAGACCCGCCCCGAACCCGATGATCAGGGCGAGGTCGCCGCTGCGGGCCTCGCCGCTCTCCAGCATGCGCTCCATCGCCAGCGGGATGGAGGCGGCGGAGGTGTTGCCGGTCTCGGTGATGTCGCGGGCGACCGGCACCGACTCCGGCAGCTTCAGCGCCTTGATCATGGCATCGGTGATGCGCATGTTGGCCTGGTGCGGGATGAACGCCCCGAGCTGGTCGGCGGTGATCCCGGCGGCGTCCAGCGCCTGCTGGGCCACCTTGGCCATCTCCCAGACCGCCCAGCGGAAGACCGTCTGGCCCTCCATCCGCAGGGCCGGCCACCTGGTCCCCTCGCCGGCGCCGTTGACGGCGTCCTCCTTGGCGAAGGCGGTGTCCCAGGCCTGGGTCTGCGAGATGACGTCCTTCTGGGAGCCGTCCGAACCCCAGATGACCTTGCCGATGCCGGGCGTGTCGGACGGGCCGACGATCGCGGCGCCGGCGCCGTCACCGAAGATGAAGGCGGTCGACCGGTCCGAGGTGTCGGTCAGGTCGCTGAGCCGCTCCACGCCGATCACCAGCACGTACTCGGCGCTGCCGCCGCGGATCATGCCGTCGGCCAGGCCCAGGCCGTAGCCGAAGCCGGCGCAGGCGGCCGAGATGTCGAAGGCCGGCGCGGTGCCGCAGCCCAGCCGCTCGGCGATCTCGGTGGCGATCGCGGGGGTCTGCTTGAGGTGCGACACGGTCGCGACGATCACGGCGCCGATCTGTGCGGCGTCGATCCCGGCGTGCGCGATGGCCTTGCCGGCGGCCTGCACCGACATCTCGGCGACGGACTCCTCCGGGCCGGCCCAGCGGCGCTCGGCGATCCCGCTGCGGGTGCGGATCCACTCGTCCGAGGAGTCGATCCAGTTCAGCACCTCGGCGTTCGGGATCACCCGGACGGGGCGGTAGCCGCCGACGCCGTGGATGCGCGCGTACTGGGCGCCGCCGACCGGCTTGATCTGGGGAGTGGTCATGCCTGGTTCTCCTCCTGCCCGCCGTGTTCCGCGACGAGCTCGCGGGCCTTGTCCAGGTCGGCGGGGGTCTTCAGGGCAAGCGTGGCCACACCCTTGAGGTTGCGCTTGACCAGTCCGGTGAGGGTGCCCGCGGGGGCGAGCTCGATGACGGCGGTCGCGCCCAGCCGCTGCAGGGTCTCCATGCAGAGGTCCCAGCGGACCGGGTTGGAGACCTGCGACACCAGGCGGTCCAGCACCTCGGCGCCGGAGGTCACGACCTGGCCGTCCCGGTTGGAGACGTAGGCGACCTTCGGGTCCTCGGCCGGCAGCGTCGGGGCCAGCTTGGCCAGCCGCTCGACACCGGGCGCCATGTGCTCGGTGTGGAACGCGCCCGCGACCTTGAGGGCGATCAGGCGGGCGCCGGCCGGCGGGTCCTCGCGCAGGGCGTCCAGCTGGGCCAGCGTGCCGGCGGCGACGATCTGGCCGCCGCCGTTGTTGTTGGCCGCGGTCAGGCCGTGTTCGGCCAGCTTGGCGGCGACGGCCTCGGCGTCGCCGCCGAGGACCGCGATCATGCCGGTCTCGGTGGCGGCGGCGGCCTCGGCCATGGCCAGGCTGCGCTCGCGGACGAAGGTCAGCGCGTCGTGGGCGGACAGCACCCCGGCACCGGCGGCGGCGGTGATCTCGCCGACGCTGTGGCCGGCCACGGCACCGACCACCCGACGGGCGTGGTCCTCGTCCGGGAACAGCGCGCGGGCGGTCACCAGGCCGGCGGCCACCAGCAGCGGCTGGGCGACGGCGGTGTCCTTGATCTCCTCGGCGGACGCCTCGGTTCCGGCGTGCACCAGGTCGAGCCCGGCGACCTCCGACCAGCCACGCAGGCGGTCGGCGACACCGTCGAGCTCCAGCCAGGGGCTGAGGAAACCGGGGGTCTGGGCACCCTGTCCAGGGGCGACGATTACGAGCACGGTTCAACCCTCTCTCGCCGGACGCCCGCGGGCGGGTAGGCGACGGTAACGAAGAAAAGCATCCGGGATTGTAAGGTCCCTACATCGAGGGTCAGCCCTGCTCCCCGGCCGCGGTGAGTCGTCCCAGCGCCAGTGCGATACGCAGCGTGAACGCCGAACGTACGTCGGACGGAGCGTAGCCCGTGACGTCAGTCACACGTCGGAGCCGGTAGCGCACCGTGTTGGGGTGGACGAAGAGCATCCGGGCGGCGCCCTCCAGCGAGGACGCCTGTTCCAGGTAGACACTCAAGGTCTCCAGGAGTGCCGAGCCGGCCTCGTCCAGCGGTGTGTAGATCTCCTCCACCAGCTGGCGGCGGGCCGCCTGGTCGCCGGCGAGCGCGCGCTCGGGCAGCAGGTCGTCCGCCAGGACCGGGCGGGGCGCGTCCGGCCAGGCGGCGCAGGCCCGCAGGCCGGCCGCGGCGGCGTGCGCCGAGCGGGTCGCCGAGAGCAGGTCGGGCACGGTCGGGCCGACCACCACCGGGCCCGGCGCGAACTGCCCGATCAGGGCGCGCGCCGCGTGCACCGGCTCCTTCTCGCCGCCGACCACCACCACCAGGCGCTTGCCCAGCACGCCGGTCAGCACGTGCAGCTTGGCGTACCGGGCGGCGCGGCGGATCGCCTCCACCACCAGCTCGCTGTCGCCGTCCGGGGCGCTGCCCATCACCACCCGGACCTGGCTCGGCTGGCCCCAGCCGAGCGCGGCGGCCCGGGACAGCACGCCCTCGTCCGCGTCGCCGGAGAGCAGCGAGTTGACGACCAGGGCCTCCAGCCGGGCGTCCCAGGCGCCGCGCGCCTCGGCCGCCTGGGCGTACACCTGGGCGGTGGCGAAGGCGATCTCGCGGGCGTAGACCAGCACGGACTCGCGCATGTCCGCCTCGTCGCCGGGGGCGGCCACCTCCTCGATGGCCTCCTCCATCACCTCGATCGTGGTGCGGATCAGCTCGACGGTCTGGCGCAGCGTGATCGCCCGGGTCAGCTCGCGCGGCGCGGTGCCGAACACGTCGGTGGAGATCGCCTGCGGGGTGTCGGGGTGCCGGTACCACTCGGTGAAGGCGGCGATGCCGGCCTGGGCGACCAGGCCGATCCAGGAGCGGTGCTCCGGCGGCATCCGCCGGTACCAGCCGAGCTGGTCGTCCATCCGCGCGATCGCCGCGGTGGCCAGCTTGCCCGCGGACTTCTCCAGCCGCTTGAGCGTCGCGGCCCGGCGCTCGGCCCGCTCGGCGGCGAGTCTGCGCTCCTGGGCGGTCAGGCGTGGCGCCGCGCGGCCGGGACGGTCACGGCCCGCCCCGGGGGTCGGGCCCTTCCCGTTCTTCTCGGGCTCGGCGGTCGGATCGCTCTTGGAGTTCGCGGATGCGGCTGGCACAAGGACAAGACTGCCTCACCGGAGTGACTGCTCGTGCACGCCCCCCGGCGGAGCGGCACGGTGGCGCCCGTTACACCGTGCGCGCCGCGGGGCGCGCCGGAGCCGGCGGCGCCTGCCGGCCGCCGGCCCGGGGAGGCGCGGCGGCGCCGGGTCCGGAGCGCCCGGAACGGGCCTTCGCGCACGTTACCGTGGGGCCGTGACCGACGCCCCCGCCCGCCCCCGCGCCGACCTGCGCCGCACCGCCGAGCGCTACCTCTCCGCCCCGGCCGAGGGCATCGAGACCAGACACGCGTTCTCCTTCTCGGGCCACTACGACCCGAAGAACACGCACTTCGGCGCGCTGCTGGCGTGCAACGAGGAGCGGCTCGCCCCCGGCGCGGGGTTCGACGAGCACCGGCACCGGGACACCGAGATCCTCACCTGGGTGCTGGAGGGCGCGCTCGCCCACCGCGACTCCCGGGGCCACAGCGGCGTGGTCCGCCCCGGCATGCTGCAGCACCTGAGCGCCGGCTCCGGCGTCACCCACACCGAGCGCAACGTCGGCGGTGCCGCGGGGCCGGTCCGCTTCGTCCAGATGTGGCTCCAGCCGGACGTGTTCGACGCGCCCCCGGCGTACGCGCTGCGCCGGGTGGAACCGGCGGACGACGGGTTGACGCTGCTCGCCTCCGGCCTGGAGCGGGACGCCGGCACGGACGCCCTGCGGCTGCGCCGCAGCGACGCCGCGCTCTGGCTGGCCACCGCCGGCCCCTGGCAGCCGCTGCCCGTACTCCCGGCCGCCGACTGGCGGTACGCGCACCTGACGGCCGGTTCGCTCGGCTACCGCACGGTGCCCGGGCCGCAGGGCGGCGGGCGTTCGATGGTGCCCGGCGACAGCGTCCGGATCACCGGCGACGCCTTCGCCGACCCGACGGCCGGCGAAGACGGTGCCCAGCTGCTGCTCTGGGAGATGCACTCCCCGGTCGCGTACGGCTGACGGGCCTGTCCTAGCTACGCAGTTCGGCCAGGACGGCGTCGCCGAGGACCGGCCAGACCTCGGCGGCCCACGGCCCGAAGTCCCGGTCGGTCAGCGCGATGCAGGCGACGCCGGCCTCCGGGTCCACCCAGAGGAAGGTGCCGGACTGGCCGAAGTGGCCGAAGGTGGCGGGCGAGTTGGTGGTCCCGGTCCAGTGCGGCGCCTTGCCGTCGCGGATCTCGAAGCCGAGGCCCCAGTCGTTCGGCCGGCGGTGGCCGAAGCCGGGCAGCACGCCGCTGGTGCCGGGGAAGGCGACCTCGCGGGTGGCGGCGCGCACGGTGGACGGGTCCAGCAGCTTGGGCGCCTGCAGCTCGGCCGCGAACAGCGCGAGGTCGGCCACCGTGGAGAGGCCGCCGGCGCCGGCCGGGGACTTGTGCGCGGTGTTGATCAGCGTCGACCGCATGCCGAGCGGCTCGAACACGGCCTCGGCGGCGTACCGGCCGAACTCGATGCCCGCGGCCTGCTGGAGGGTCTGCGCCAGCACGTCGAAGCCGGCGTTGGAGTAGAGCCGGCGGTTGCCCGGCTCGGCCATCGTCCGGTGCTCGTCGAAGGCCAGCCCCGAGGTGTGCGCCAGCAGGTGGCGGACGGTGGAGCCCTCCGGGCCGGCCGGGTCGTCCAGCTCGAAGACGCCCTCCTCGACCGCGACCAGCACGGCGTACGAGGTGAGCAGCTTGGTCACCGACGCCAGCGGGAACAGGTGGTCCTGCGGGCCGTGCCCGCCCAGCACCGCGCCGTCCGCGCCCCGCACGACGGCCGCCGCCGCGTGGGGCACCGGCCAGGTCTCGATCATCCGCAAGCTCTCCATGCGCCCGACTCTAACGGGACCTCCCGGCCGTTCCCGCGGGCCGCCCAGCCGGGTGGTCCGGGCACCCGGCTGGCAGGCTTGCTTCGAGTGCACTCCAACTCGCTAGCGTCGTGCCTGCTCGTCCGAAGCGGGCCGCTCACCACTGGGGGTTCCGGTCATGGCAACACTCGCTCCGATCAAGGTCGACATGCGGACGTGCTCCGAGGTGTTCAGCAGCCCGGTCGGCGAACCGGACCGCACCCCGCGGCACAGCATCAGCGAGGTCGCGGCGGCCAGCGGACTGACCGCCCACACCCTGCGCTGGTACGAGCGGATCGGCCTGCTCGACCCGGTCGACCGCTCCGCCTCCGGCCGGCGCAGCTACTGCGACGCCGACCTGCACCGGCTGGCCTTCCTGGGCCGGCTGCGGCTGACCGGCATGACGGTGGCCGACATGCTCAAGTACGTCGAACTGGCCCGTCTCGGCGAGCAGACCTTCGAGGACCGGCGCGACCTGCTGCTCGCCCACCGCGAGGAGGTCCGGCAGAGGATCGCCGACCTGCACGCGACCCTCGCCGTCCTCGACTACAAGATCGACCTCTACGCCGGGAAGATCGCCGACCGCGGCGGACCGGCGGACCTCCCGCAGACTCCGCAGAGGAAGCAGACCGCATGAGCCTCCCCACTCTCCCCACCGCGCAGCTCGGCACCGACGGTTCGGCCGTCGGCGTGCAGGGCCTCGGGTGCATGGGCATGAGCGAGTTCTACGGCCCGACCGACACCTCCGAGGCGCTGGCCACCCTGGACGCCGCCCTCGAACGCGGTGTCACCCTCTTCGACACCGCGGACGCCTACGGCTTCGGCCGCAACGAGGAGCTGATCGGCCCCTTCGTCCGCGCCAACCGCGACCGGGTGGTGCTCGCCACCAAGTTCGCCATCGAGCGCCGGGAGGACGACCCGGGGCACCGCGGCATCCGCAACGACCCGGCGTACGTCCGCGCCGCCGTGGACGCCTCGCTGCGCCGGCTCGGCGTGGACGTGATCGACCTCTACTACATGCACCGCCGTGACCCGGCCGTGCCGCTGGCCGAGTCGGTCGGCGCGATGGCCGAGCTGGTGCGGGCGGGCAAGGTGCGCCACCTCGGGCTCTCCGAGGTGACCGGCGCCGAGCTGCGCGAGGCGTACGCGGTGCACCCGATCGCCGCCCTGCAGTCGGAGTGGTCGGTGTTCGCCCGGGACGTCGAGCGCTCGGCGGTGCCGGCCGCGGCCGAGCTGGGCGTCGCCTTCGTGCCGTACTCCCCGCTCGGGCGGGGCTTCCTGACCGGTTCGTTCGCCGCCGCCGAGGAGCTCGCCGCGGACGACATCCGGCGCAGCCAGCCGCGGTTCTCCGGCGGCAACGCGGCGGCCAACACCGGGCTGCTCGGCCCGCTCCGGGCGATCGCCGGGACACGCGGGATCACCCCCGCCCAGGTGGCGCTCGCCTGGGTCCAGCAGCGGGCCGAGGTGCACGGGCTGACGGTGGTTCCGATCCCCGGCACCCGCAAGCGCACCCGGCTCGCCGAGAACACCGCCGCCGCGACGCTGCGGCTGGACGCCGGGGAGCTGGCCGCGCTGGAGCCGGTGGCCGGCCTGGTCGCCGGCGACCGCTACCCGGACATGGCCTTCACCTCGGTCGGCCGGGAGTAGCCGGGGCGGAGCCCCGGCCCCGGGAGCGGCTGCTCCCGGGCCCGCCGCGGCCCGCACGCGCGGCCGGGACCCCGCCGCTCAGAGCTCGCGGCCCAGCCAGGCGGCCAGCCGGGTGTAGGCGTCCGCGCCCGCCGGTGCGGGCCGCACCTCGCCGAACGGCACCGGGCCGCCGCGGCGGTCGGCCGGCAGGACGGCCAGGGCGATCCCCAGCGCGACCTCGGCCAGCTGCTCGTCCAGGGCGGTCCCGCTGCGCAGCGCCCGGGCGATGTCCCAGGAGTGGGTGACCACCTCCATCACGTACCCGCCGACGGCGGCCCGGCCCGGGACCTCGCCCCAGGGCGCGAAGGACGGGCGGTCCAGCTTGGCGTCGTCCGCCCAGGCGGCGGTGGCCCGGGCGCGGGCCCGGGCGAAGGCGGCCGGCCACGCGTCGTCCGGCAGGTCGCCGGTGGCCGCCACGACGTCCTCGGCCCGGCCGCCCTCGCCGATGTAGGCGAAGCGGTGCACGCCGCCGACCACGTGGCCGAGCAGCTGCCGCAGGTCGTACTCGGTGCAGGGGGTGGAGCGGCCCAGCGCGTCCGGCGTCACCTCGGCGATCAGCTTCTCCAGCTGGCCGAGCGCGAGGAGGTACAGCGGGCGGGGGTCCTGGGTGGTGTCCATGCGGGGTCAACTCCATCGGTACGGAAGGTCTTTCGTCTTCTGGGAGGCAATCTCCCGGTAAAACCTGACAACCGCCGTCAGGCTTTCTGGGATCCTTCCGGCATGAAGGCCGACCGCCTGCTCTCGATACTGCTGCTGCTCCAGACGCGCGGCCGGGTGTCCGCCACCGAATTGGCCGAACGGCTGGAGGTGTCGGTCCGCACCATCTACCGCGACGTGGAGGCGCTCTCGGCGGCCGGGGTCCCGGTCTACACCGAGCGCGGCCGGCACGGCGGGATCGCGCTGCTGCCCGGCTACCGCACCGACGTCAGCGGTCTCACCGCGGACGAGGCGCGGGCCCTGTTCGTGCTCTCCGCCCAGGGCGCGCACAGCGACCTCGGGCTGGACGGTGCGCTGGGCTCGGCGCTGCGCAAGGTGATGGCCGCGCTGCCCGCCCCGCACCGCCCGGCCGCCGAGCGGATCAGCGAGCGGGTGCTCGTCGACCCGGCCCGCTGGCTGCAGCCCGGGGTGCCCGCCGGGCCGGACCTCGGCGAGCTGCAGCACGCCGTCTTCGCCGACCGCCGGCTGCGGCTGCGCTACCGCCACAGCGGTACGCCGGTGCCGGTGGAGTACACCGTCGACCCGTACGGCCTGGTCTCCAAGGCCGCGGTCTGGTACCTGGTGGCCGATCTGCAGGGGGAGCCCCGGCTGTTCCGGGCCGATCGGGTGCTGGCCGCCGAGACCGTCGAGGACCCGGTGCGGCGCCGTCCGGGGGTGGGGCTCGGCGAGGTCTGGACGGTGCTGCGCGAGCAGGTCGAGCGGCTGCCGAAGGAGGTGCCGGTGAAGGTGCGGGTGCGGCGCGCCCGGCTGGACATGTTCGTCCGGATCCACGGCGCCCGGATCACCGCGCCGCCGCCCGAGCCGTCCTGCACCGGGCCCGGGGGCGGGGAGGAGTGGATGGAGCTGGCGATGGCCTTCCAGTCGCTGCCTGCCGTCCGCGCGCTGCTGGCCTTCGGTGCGGACGCCGAGGTGCTGGCGCCGCCCGCGGCCCGCCGCGAGCTGGCCCGGGCCGCCGCCGAAGCGGCCCGGCTCTACCGGGAGGGTTAGCGACGGTCGGGGGCGGCCGGCGGCCGTGCGGCTCAGGCGTCCGCGGCGGGGCGGACCACGTCCTCGTAGTGGCCGAGCGAGATGGCCGCGAAGTTGTGCAGGCTGTCGGTGCCCTCGGTGAAGTAGCCGTTGTGGCCGGAGGAGCGGGCCGAGGAGATCTGCTCGGAGCCGAAGTCGGCCGAGGTGGGGTCGGCGCCGTGGCCGAGCCCGCCGACCTCCAGGTACGGCACGTTGCTGATCCAGTCGCTGCCGTTGCGGGTGGCCCAGACGTGGACGCCGGTGCCCAGTTCGGCGGTGCTCTGCACGCCCATGCCGGGGCTGCCGAAGACCATCAGGTCGGTGACCCCGGAGGTGTCGGACGGCGAGGAGGCCGCCCGCGGGATCTCGGGGGCGGCGCTGCCGCAGACCACCGAGCCGTAGGAGTGGCAGAGCAGGGACGGCGGCGCGTCCGGCCGGGTGGTCTCCTTGAGCCCGGCGAGCAGCCGCTCCAGCCGGGGTGCGCCGACGTCGGCGAGCCGGGAGGTGACGGCGTCCGGCCCGAGGCCGGAGGGCGTGACGTAGCCGGTCCAGGAGATCACCGCGGTCCGGGTGCCGGGGGCCTGCCGGTGCTGCTCGGCGTACAGCGCGCGGGCCATTCCGGCGGGGGAGCGCAGCGGCTCGACCGCCTGGTCGTGGTGGCCGAGGTCGGCGTCCGAGCCGGGGACGAGCACGGAGATCCGGTCGGCGTTCCCGAGGTCGCCCCAGACCTCGGTGACCAGGCCGCGGCCGCGCGGGTCGAAGGCGAGGACCTGGCGCTCGGGGGCGAGCAGGTGCTCGACGTCGTTGGCGCGGGAGACGGCCAGCGCCCGCAGGTCGGAGTCGAGGTTCTGGTCGGCGGCGCGGGCCCGGGCGGCGTCGCGTTCGGCGGTGAGCGCGATCCGGTTGGCGCGGTAGCGCAGCTCGACCGGGGCGCCGTCGAAGTTGCCGACCACCAGCGGGTAGTCCTGGATCAGCCGGTCCAGCTCGGTGGGCGCCAGCGAGGCGAAGAACTCGGCGGCGGCGGCCGGCGTGGTGGCGGCCGGATCGGGCAGGGAACGCCCGAAGGAGTGGTCCTGGACCCAGGCGGCACTGCCGGCCGGGGGTGTGGAGATCGCGAGCTGCTCGGTGGAGGCGGCGGCCTGGGCCGCGGCGGCGCCGGCATCGGCGAGCACGGCGCATCCTGCGAACGCACCGATCAGTACATGCTTCCACCGCCGACGGCGCATCGCGTCAACTCCCTTGGGGCCCGTGACCGTTCCACGGGCGGGGCCCGGAGGGTGGTACGCCTGCCAACTTCGACTGCCAACTTCCCTGGGCCAGCCTAGGGGCCCGCAGGGAGGACCGGGCCGCCTCAAACTGTGGGATGGATCACATGAACCGGAGGCATCCGGCCGGCGTCTCCGGTCTTTACCGGCCGGTTCAGATGTCGGCACCGGCGTCGGCCCCGCTGTCGGTACCAACGTCGGTACCTGCGTCGAACTCCCGGACCAGCCGCCTGGGCGCCGCCCGCCGCCAGGCCTCGGCCAGCAGGCCCTGCAGCTCCTCCCGGTCGACCAGGTCGAGCCGGACGCCGACCCAGCCGTGGCGGCCGACGTACTTGGGGTACGAGAAGACCTCGGGATCGGCGGCGATCAGTTCGGCCTGGTCCTCCCGGGAGGCCTTGACGCTCACGGTGCCGCCGTCCGGGGAGCCCATCGCGAAGATCTTCTCCCGGACCCGAAGGGTCTCGATCTCCCAGGTGGGCTGCTGCTCGGCCTCGGGCAGGGCGAGCGCCAGCGCCCGGAACTCGTCGAACGTCACCATGGGGGCAGCGTAGGCCAAGGCTCCGACAGGCCGCCCCCGGTACGCGCGGCGCACCGGGGGCGGCCTTCCGGCGGTCCGTCAGAGCAGCGAAGCCCAGGCGTCGCAGGAGCGGTCGCCCGCGACCTGCCGGTCCGGGTGGCCGCTGCCGTCGGCCACGGTGATCCGGCGGTACCGCTGGCCCGAGAAGACCCAGAACTCGCTCTGGCCGCCGACCCGCTGGCAGTCGGGGACGGGCAGGAAGCAGTCCACCCGGTCGAGCCCGTTCAGCGAGCCCCACTGGGAGAGCTCACGGTCGGTGCGCTCGCGCACGTCGGTGTGGGCGGAGCCGTCGGCGATGGAGACCAGCCGGTACTGCTGGCGGCCGCCGGTGGTGTGGAACACCCAGTACCAGCTCTTGCCGCCGACCCGCTGCTGGTCGGGCACCGGCAGCCAGCAGTCGGCCTGGCCGACGCCGCTTAGCGAGCCCCACGCGGTGAGGTCGCGGTCCGGGCGCTCCAGCGCGGTGCTGTGGCCGCCGGTGCCGCAGGTGATCGAGACGGCCCGGTACTGCTGCGGACGGCCGGCGATGCTGTGGAACACCCAGTACCAGCTCTTGCCGCCCGGGTTCTGCAGGTCGGGCATGGGCAGGATGCAGTCGACCCGGCCGACGCCCTGCAGACAGCTCCAGGTGGTCAGCCAGGTGTCGTCCTCGACCTTGCGGTCGGCGTGGCCGGAGCCGTCGGCCACCGAGACCAGCCGGCACCGGTCGCCGTGGAACGCCCAGTACTGGCTCTGCCCGCCGCGGCGCTGCTGGTCCGGGACGGCGAGGAACTCGTCGCACGGGTACGCCTTCACGGGCTGCGGCGTGGGCTGCGGACGGCCGCCGTCCTGCTCCTGGGCCGTGGCCTGCCCGCCGCGGGGGGTGAGCTGTCCGTCGGCGAGCGCCTTGAGGACGCTGAGGGACGGCATGAAGGCGTACACCGAGCCGGTGGTCTGGACGAACTGCAGGAAGCCGACCGGGGTGTGCTTGACCAGGCCGTCCGGCTCCCGGTTCTCGAAGTCGACGTCGGGGGCCTCCTGGGTGACCGGGTCCTTGCCGGGCACCGGCCTGGGGTTGGCGTGCCCGGGCGGCGTGGTCCCGCCGCTGTCCCGGTTCGGCGGGAAGTTCGGCTGGTCCATCCAGTCGGCCTGGATGAACTCGAACTGCCGCTGGATGTCCGCCTGGTAGCAGATGAAGAGCAGCCCGCGCGGGTCGTCGGGGCCGCCCGGGCCCTCGGAGGCCGGGTCGAACGGGGCCCCGTACGGGGTGCCGCGGCGCATGATCCGCCGGCCGTCGAGGACGCCGGCGTCGAACGGGGGCTTGTCGGGGCTCTCCTGCAGGCCGGCCCGCGGGCTGGTCTTGCGCAGGTGCGACCAGAGCGGGGTGACCAGGCCCTCGGGGTCGTCCCGGAAGTCGAAGTCGTTGTCCGAGGCGGCGCCCGGGTTGTTCGGGACGTCTCGGTCCTGGTGGTGGCAGACCGGGGCGCCCGAGCGCCAGCGGCCGACCATCCGGGCGGCGAGCCACTCGGTGGTGGCGCTCTCCGGGACGGCCTTGGCCTGCTTGAGCTCCCGCAGCTTGACCGAGACCTGCGACCACCAGCCGGGGACGTCCTGGGCGAGCCGGCGGACCACCTGGAAGGAGCCGTTGCGCGCCCACGCGGGGAAGTCGGTGAAGCTGCCCGGTGCGGGCACCTCGCCGCAGACGAACTCGCCGGCCGCGATGATCCGGGTGCCCGGGTGGCCCTCCACCTCCTCGGGTCTGGCCGGGTCCGGCCGGTCGAAGAACCTGACGCCCGGCTCGCTGATGCCGTCCTTGAAGCCGAAGTGCTCCTTGCCGCGGCGGCTGCCCGTCAGGGTCTGGGCGTTCTGCTGGTAGATGATCAGGACGCGGTTCTCGGCGGCCGCGATGCGCTGGGCCTCGATCGCGGCCTGCAGGTCCTGCTCGGTGTCCGCGGAGATCTTGAGGAGGGCGTGGATCGGCTGGTTCCTGCCGTTGCCGAAGAGCCAGTTCTCCGGGGAGTTGTCGCCGGTGTCGCCGAGCGCCCCGGCCCGCTTGGCCGAACCCTCCTTGAACGCCTCCAGGCCGCTGCCGACCGGCGGGGGCACCGGGAACGGGTCGGTGGCGGAGAGCATCCGCAGGCCTTCGTAGGTGAAGCTGACGCCCAGCCAGGTGGCCTTGAGCGTCTTCGGGTCGTCGCCGCCCGAGGACTTGCGGGCCTCGCTGAACGCCTCGTTGAACGCGGTGACCTCGCGGGTGGTCGAGATCTGCGGGACCAGCCGGCGGACCCAGTCGCGGGCCCGGGTGGCGTCCTCGAACTTGAGGAGGAGGACGCTGACGTTGTCCTTCTTGAAGCCGGCGAGGATGTCGCCCTGGATCTCTTCGCTCTCGCGGAGTCTCAGATCCGTTGCCATGGTGTTCGGTGTTCCTTCCGGGTGGTGGGGGTCAGGCCGAGGAGCTGAGCTGGATCCACTGCGCGACGCTGGGCACGCCCTGGTCGTCGAGGAGGAAGAGCATGTACCAGCCGGGCGGCGCGGCCTTGGCGTCCGGCGGCGCCTGGAACTCCAGCCGGTTGCCGGCCCGGCTGGTGAGCCGCAGGTCGATGTGGCGCTGGCTGGTGTTGACCGAGTGGGTCGAGGTGGTCGGCGACAGCAGGACGGCCTTCGAGACGAGGCCCGGGGTCGTGCTGGTGACGGTGAACCGCTTGTCGTAGCCGACCGGGGCGGTGGGCGCGTTGCCCAGCTGGGGCCGGTCGCCCTGGTGCAGGTAGGCGGGCTCGTAGATCTCGATGGTGCCGTTCATGGTGACCGGGCCGGTGGTGCCGGGGACGCCGCTCACCGTGCCGTTGACGTCCGGGTTGTTGGCGAGCTGCTGGAGCTCGTCACCGGTCACCATGACCCGCCCGTCGGGCAGCACGACGGCGTTGGAGTGGTAGCCGCGCGGCAGCCGCTGGACCGGGCCGAGCTTCCAGTTGCCCTGGTCGTCGCGGAGCTCGATCTGGCGGTACTTGAGGTCGGCGTTGGGGTTGTAGGGGCCGTTGCCGTAGTCGCGGATGTCGTACGCGCCGTTGACGGTCAGCAGTCTGCCGTTGGGCAGCAGGACGGTGTCGTCCTGGGTGCGGCCGAAGGCGCGGGACTTCTCGGCGGTCCAACTGCCGTTGGAGAAGCGCAGGGTGCTCGGGTTGTCGCGGTCGCCGCCGAGGACCAGCGCGGAGTCGGGGCCGTTGACGCCGCCGGGCAGCGGGACGGCCGAGCCGTAGTTGCGCTTGCGGCCGTCCGGGCGGGCGGTCAGGTCGCTGCGGGACTCGGCGACCGGGTCGAACCTCCACTGTTCGGCGGCCTGCCGGCCGAAGCCGTAGACGTTGCCGTCGTTGAGCGAGAACAGGTGGGGGTAGTCCAGGCTGAACGGGGCGTCCGCCTTGAACCGGTCGACCGGGTTCCTGGGGACGTCGGACTTGCGCTGCGGCACCGGGAAGGCCTTGGCGGGGAAGCGTTCCACCACCGGGGTCGGGGTGCCCCAGCCGAGCTCGGACTGGCCGGACATGATCAGCTGCCGGCCGTCGGCGCCGGTCACCACCGAGGGGTACCAGCGGCCGACCGACATGTCGGGGTTCCTGGTCCAGGTCTCGGTCCAGGGGTCGAAGATCAGCGAGAGCTTGGCGCCGGTGCCGCCGTTGCCGCCCAGGTTGCCGCCGAAGACGCCGAGCATGCCGTTGGGCAGGAAGGAGTGCCCGGAGCAGAAGAACGGCGCGGGCCGGGGCTGGTCGAGGCCGTCCGGCATGTCGACGTCCGGCGGGGTGACCTGCTTGAAGGCGTCCTTGCCGTAGCCCTTGGCCGGGTCCCAGAGGAACGCCCGGCCGGCGTTCTCGGTGCCGGTGGTCTGGGTCGGCGCGGGCTCCTTCTCCGGGTTGGTCTCGATCCGTTCGAAGGAGAACAGCAGCACCTTGCCGGTCGGCAGCAGGGCGACGTGGTCGCCGAAGTCCGGCGAGGGGAAGTACTGGTTGAACCCGCCGAAGGTGGCCTTGTCGAAGGCGGCGTTGGTGGTGGCCTGGGAGTCCGTCAGCGCCTTGAGCCGGTTGGTCCGGGTGGTCTGCGGGTAGTCGCCGACGCCCCGGACGGCCGCGCGCATCCGGGCGTGCTCCTCGGCGTGCTCCTGGCCGAGTGCCGCGACCTCGTCGTCCCGCATCTCGGCCAGCACCCGGGGCGCGGTGACGTGCGGGGCGGGGTCGTCGCCCCCGCCGTGGGCGGGAACCAGGGCGAGGGCGGGGGCGGCGGCGGTCAGGACGGTGCCGGTGGTCAGCGCGCAGACCACGGCGGTGGCGACGCCGGTCAGCCGGCGGCGGGCCCGCGGCCGGGACAGCGGCCGCGGTGAGGACGGGGACATGGGACTCCTCGGGGAGGGGAGGTCGGGAGAGGGGGCCGGCGGGCGCGGGCGGACGGGCCGTGGGCGGGCGCGGGCGCAGCGGTCGTTGCCGACCGTCACAGAACATCACAGTGCGTGGTGGTTCGCATGCGGATGCACTGCGTTGGTGGGGGTGTGTCGTCGGCGAACGGGGCGTGTGCCCGAATGGCTCACGCCCCGTCAGTCCCCGCCCGAGCCGGGGCTCCTGGTCGGCGCGTCAGACCACGCCCAGCGCGTACGCGGCGAAGAGCGCCGCCGCGGTGCCGGCCGCCGCCTTCCAGCTGCGGGAGAACGCCGTCCACGGGCCGTCGAACCGGCGGGTGAACCACCCGATCGTGACCAGCACGGCACCGAACAGCGGAAGCAGCGCCAGCCGGGCCGCCACCCAGCCGGGCGAGTCGGGGGCGCCGGTCAGCCCGGGCACGGTGCCGACGGCGGCCGCGCCGGGCACCGCCACGGCGAGCATCGCGCTCTGGTGCCAGCAGAAGACCGTCATCGCCGAGAGGTTGAGCACCACCACCGGCAGCCACAGCAGCGGACGGCGCTCCAGCAGCCGGCCGAGGCGCTCGCGCAGCAGCACCGCGGCGCCGCACTGCACCGCCGCCAGCGCCGGAACCAGCAGGGACGGCGGGTGCGAGTTGGTCCGCCCCGCGCCGGGCACGCCGACCATGCTGGCCGGGTAGTGGAAGGCCAGCAGCAGGAGGGCGAACAGCGCACCGCCGCCGGCCAGCAGCAGCCGGGCGGCCGGGCGGCCGAGCCGGCCCTGCGCCCAGAGCACGCCCAGCTGGTAGCCGAACAGCCAGCCCGGCAGGACGTTCAGCAGCCCGAGCCAGGACGGCACCGCCTCCGCCCACGGGCCGTACCGCAGCAGGTCGACCACGGCGACCGCCGCCACCAGCAGGCCCGCGGACCAGCCGCGCAGCCGCCGGGCGGCCGCGACGCAGAGCGGGGTGAGCGCGGTCAGCCCCAGGTAGACGGCGATGTACCAGAGCGGCTGCACCACCAGCACCGAGCCGGTCCGGACGGTGTCGTCCGGCACGCCGAGCCACCCCAGCAACGGGACCAGCAGCGCCCACACCGCCGCCACCCCGAGCACCGGGCGCAGCAGCCGCACCGCCCGGGCCCACAGCCAGCCCGCGAAGCCGGTGCCGTCCCCTCCCGCCGCCCGGGCCCTGGCCCGCGCCCGTTCCAGCGAGCGGACCGAGGAGTGGCCGCCGACCAGGAAGAAGACGCCGAGCAGTTGCAGCACCCAGCTGACCGGGGCGAAGAAGCCGAGCGCACCGAGCGGGCTGGCGTTGTGCAGGGCGCCGTCGGCGGAGCGGGTGAAGCCGCCGAGCAGCCAGTGCCCGACCGGGACGGCGAGCAGGGCGAGGGCGCGCAGCCCGTCCAGGCCGCGGTCGCGGGTGTCGGGGGTGCGGGCGTCGGCCTGGGCGGCGGCGCGGCGCAGGGCGGCGAGCGGGTGGGCCATCGCGGTGCTCCTTCGGGCGGGTCGGGTCGGGCGGGCCGTGGCTGTTCCGGGTACTGCCGGTGCTGCGGGTGCTTCTTCGGGGGGCGAGGCGCGCGCTCAGCGGTCTGCGGCGAGCCCCTGGGCGACCGCGGCGAAGGCGGCCAGCGAGGCGGTGCCGGGGGCGAAGTAGCCGGTGTGGCCGTGGGATCCGGTGGCGGGCAGCGGGCGGGCACCGAAGCCGGGTCCGGTCGGGTCGGCGCCGTGGCCGAGGCCCAGGACGGAGACGTTGGGCACGTTGCCGATCCAGTCGGAGCCGTTGCGTGCGGTGGCCCAGACCGGCACCCGGGGGTCGAGCTCGGCCGCGGAGCCGACGCCCATCCCCGGGGAGCCGAGCACCACGACGCCCGAGGCCTGCTGCGGGCCGGGGGCCGCCAGTCCGCAGACGACCGAGCCGTAGCTGTGGCAGAACACCGTGGCGGGCGCCGTCGGCGCGGTGCTGACGGCGAGCCCGTCGAGCAGCCGGGCCAGCCGCTGCGCCCCGGCGCGGGCGAGCGTCTCGGTGGCGGCGTCCGGGCCGAGCCCGAGCGGGGTGGTGTAGCCGGCCCAGGCGATCACGGCGGTCTGCCGGCCGGTGGCCTCGTACAGTGCGCGGGCCATGCCGTCCGGGGTGCCGTACGGGTCGGCGGGCCGGTCGAAGCTGCCCAGGTCGATGTCGGAGCCGGGGACGACGACGGCCGTCCGGCGGGCGGTGGCGAGGTCGCCGTGGACCTCGGCGACCTGGCCGCGGCCGCGGGGGTCGAAGGCGAGGATCTGCCGGCCGCCGTCGAGCAGGGTGCGGTAGCGCTCGGCGCGCTCGCGGGCGGCGGTGCGGTCCTGCGGGGTGAGCGCCGGGTCGGCGGCCCGGGCCAGTTCGCGCCCGCGCTCCCCGGCGAGGGCCAGCGCGTTGGCCCGGTACCGGAGCCGGACCGGGGCGCCGTCCAGGTTGCCGACCACCAGCGGGTGACGGACGGCCAGCGCGTCCTGCCGGGCGGGCGGAAGCCCGGCGAAGAAGGCCGCCACCTCGGCGGGGGAGGCGGTGCCCGGGTCGGGCGGCCGGAGGCCGGGGGTGGTGTCCGCGACCCAGGCCGCGCTGCCGGGCGGCGGGCCGGTGACGGGCTGCTGGGCGTCGGCGGCCCAGCCGCCCGCGCCCAGGACGGCGGCCAGGGCCACCGCCGCCGCGGCGGCCCTCCGCCGGAACCGCCTGGTCGTGTGCCGGGTGCGCGGCTGCCGCATGTCCGTGTTCTCCCTCGTCCGTCCGGTCTCGACGGAGAGGAAGGTAGGAAGGCGACGGCCCCGCGGGCGTCACACCGCGGGGCCAACTCCCGGGTGCTACCCGGGTATCACCGGCCGGCCGTCACTGGCCCGGCGTCACCAGACCGGACTCGTAGGCGAGGACGACCGCCTGGGCGCGGTCGCGCAGGCCGAGCTTGGCCAGGATGCGGCCGATGTGGGTCTTGACGGTCTGCTCGGCGAGCACCAGCCCGGCGGCGATCTCCTGGTTGGAGAGGCCGCGGGCGATCAGCTCCAGCACCTCCGTCTCGCGCGGGGTCAGGCCGTTCAGCCGCAGCTTCGGGTCGCGGCGCCTGGCCGGCCTGGTCCGGGCGAAGTCCTCGATCAGGCGGCGCGTCACCGAGGGGGCGAGCAGCGCCTCGCCGGCCGCGACCACCCGGACCGCGGCGATCAGGTCCGCCGGGGGCGCGTCCTTGAGCAGGAAGCCGCTGGCCCCGGCGCGCAGCGCCTCGTACACGTAGTCGTCCACGTCGAAGGTGGTCAGCATCAGCACCCTGGGCCGGTGGGCGCCGGGGACGGCCGGGTCGAGCAGCCGACGGGCCGCCTCCAGGCCGTCCATGCCGGGCATCCGGACGTCCATCAGCACCACGTCGGGGTGGGTGCGGCCGCTGAGCTCCAGGGCCTGCGCGCCGTCCGCCGCGTCGCCCACCACGTCGATGTCGCTCTGGGCGTTCAGCAGGGCGGCGAAGCCCGCCCGTACCATCGCCTGGTCGTCGACGATGATCACGCGGATGGTCATGCGGTGGTCTCCCCGGGGGTGTCGAGCGGCAGCGCTGCGGCCACCTTGAAGCCGCCGTCCGGCAGCGGGCCGGTGTCCAGCCTGCCATCGAGCAGCCGGACGCGTTCCCGCATTCCGACCAGGCCGTGGCCGGTGCCCTCGGCCGAGGCCTCCAGCGACTCGGCGCGGGCGGGCGGGGCGCCGTTCACCACGGTGACTAGCAGCCGGTGGCCGTCGACGGCCAGGGAGACCCAGGCCTGCGCGCCGGGCGCGTGCCGGACGACGTTGGCCAGTGCCTCCTGCACGATCCGGTAGACGGAGAGGCCGACGGCCGGCGGCAACGCGTCGGCCAGCCCGGGCGGGGCGGCCAGTTCGGCGGGCACCCCGGCCCGGCCGACCGTCTCGACCAGCTGCGCCAGCTGCCCGGCCCCCGGCTGCGGCGCCGTGTCGGCGGCGGACTCCTCGCTGCGCAGCACGCCCAGCAGCCGGCGCATCTCGGCCAGCGACGCGCGGGCGGTGCTGGCGATGGCGGTGAACTCCTCGGCGGCCTCGGCCGGGACCCCGGGCATCCGGTACGGGGCGCTGGCCGCCTGTACGGCGATCACCGACATGTGGTGGGCGACCACGTCGTGCAGCTCGCGCGCGATCCGGGCCCGCTCCTCCAGCAGGGTGCGCCGTTCGCGCTCGGCCTCGCTGATGTGCTCCTGCTCGGCGAGCAGCCGGCGGGCCTCGGCCCGTTCCCGCAGGGCCCCGCCGAGCACCAGGACCGCGCCGGTCAGGGCCAGCGCCAGCACGCTGTTGTCGCCGCCGGGGCGGCCGAGCCCGGCCACCGACAGGGCGAGGCCGACGGCCGCGGTGACCAGCCAGACCGGGACGAGGACGCGCCGGGGCTCGCGCAGCGCGAGCGGCAGCATCAGCAGCAGGTACCCGACCAGGCCGGTGGCCGGCCAGGGCAGGCTGGCCGAGCCGCTGCCGAGGAGCAGGACGAGGACGGAGGCGGCCAGGTCGGCGCCGCCGATCATCCACCACGCGGGCAGCGGGCGGCTCACCGCGAGCAGCAGCGGGACGGTCTGGGCGACGGCGAGGGCCGCCGCCAGCCCGGCGCCGAGCCCGTAGTCGTTGTGCAGGACGTTGATCGCGCTGGGCAGCAGGGCGGAGACGGCCGCCGCGGCGAGCACCAGGGGCAGGTGGCGGACCCAGCGGGGCGAGGCGTGGGCGAACAGCGGGGTGTGGTCGGCGGACGGCCGGGCGAGCGGGGCGAGCAGGGCGAGCAGAGCGGTCACGGCGCCACCCGTCCCGGCCCGGAGGGCGGCTTGATCATTCCGCCAGCCTAGGCGGGGGAGGGGCGGCCGTCATCGGACCGGGGGCCGGGATCCGGCGTCGTACCCGGGTATGACGTACGGGGGCGGGCCGCCGTCGCCGGAGGCGCCTCAGGCCCGCCAGTCCCCGGCCAGCGCCGGGCCGAGCTGGTCGAAGTGGCGCTCGATCAGGGCGATCATGCCCTCGGGGCCGGTGTCCTCCTGGTCGGCGGTCCAGGACAGGTGGGCGGCGCGCAGCACGCTGCCGAAGACGGCGGCGATCACGGTCGGGCGCAGGTCCTCGGCCGGGTCCAGGCCCTCCCGGGCGGCGATCACCTGGGCCACCACCCGCTCCTGCTCGGTGACCCGGCGCAGGTGGGCGGCGAGCAGGGTGGGGTTGTCCTCGATCATCTGGAGCAGCTCCAGGGCGCGGCTGACCGAGCCGCTTCCGGTCCGGAGCGGGGAGCCGAGGTCGCGCCAGGACTCCACGATCGCCGCGCGCATCGCTCGGAGCGGGTTCTCCTCGGCGGGGCGCCGGCGGAGCAGGCCGATGAAGTGGTCCTCGGCGTCGGCGAGCACGGCGAGCGCGACCTCGTCCTTGTTGGCGAAGTAGCGGAAGAAGGTGCGCTGGGAGACGTCCACGGCGGAGGCGATCTCGTCCACCGTGGTCCGGGCGAAGCCCTGGCCGAGGAAGAGCCGGTGGGCGGCGTCGATCAGGGCCTCCCGGGTCTGCTGCTTCTTGCGCTCGCGCAGGCCGGGGCTGCCGGCCGGGGTGCCCGGGCCGGAGCCGCCGGCGGGGTCGGTGGCGGCGGGCGGGGGCTGAGCGGCCATGGCGGGGGCCTTCCGGACGGGCTTCGGACGTGGGGCAGGAGCACAACTGTAGCGGTCTGACAAATGTCAGTTCAGGTCACAAGTCAGTGGTTGCCGAATGGCAGTCGCTGACATAATCTCCCCGGGGTGGCGCCCGACGGCCGGGTAACTCGTGGGGACGGGTGGGCCGGGGCGCCACACCCATGCCCGTCGCACCCGAACCCGTTTCGCAGCCCCATGCCTCCGGAGGGCCCCAGATGAGCCAGTCCGCCGTCAAGAGCACCCGGGCGGACCGCCCGCCGCAGCGCACGACACCGTCCGGGGGCGGCCTCCAGGGGCACCCCTGGCTGACCCTGCTGACCGTCGCGGTCGGCGTGATGATGGTCGCCCTGGACGGCACGATCGTCGCGATCGCCAACCCGGTCATCCAGGCCGACCTCAAGGCCGCGCCCTCCGAGATCCAGTGGGTGACCAGCGGCTACCTGCTGGCGCTCGCGGTCTTCCTGATCACCGCCGGCAAGATCGGCGACCGGTTCGGCCACAAGACCACCTTCCTGGTCGGCGCGGTCGGCTTCGCCGCCACCTCCGCGGCGATCGGCTTCGCCGGCGACATCCGGACGGTGATCGCCTTCCGCGTCCTCCAGGGCCTGTTCGGCGCGCTGCTCCAGCCGGCCGCGCTCGGCCTGCTGCGCGGCGCCTTCCCGGCCGAGAAGCTGAACATGGCGATCGGCATCTGGGGCGGCGTGATCGGTGCGTCCACCGCGGCCGGCCCGATCGTCGGCGGCCTGCTGGTCGAGCACGTCAACTGGGAGTCGGTGTTCTTCATCAACATCCCGGTCGGCCTGATCGCGCTGGCCCTCGGGCTCTGGGTCCTCAAGGACGTCCGGGCCGAGAAGGCCGCCAAGTCCTTCGACGTCCCCGGCATCGTGCTGCTCTCGGCGGCGATGTTCGCGCTGGTCTTCGGCATCATCAAGGCGCCCGAGTGGGGCTGGGGCGACGTCTCCACCCTGCTGTTCCTGGGCGGCGCGGTGGTCCTGATGACGGCCTTCGCGCTGTGGCAGCGGGCGGCCCGCGAGCCGCTGATCCCGCTCGGCCTGTTCCGCTCGCTGCCGCTGTCGGCCGGCACCCTGCTGATGGTGCTGATGGCCTTCTCGTTCTTCGGCGCGATCTTCTTCGTGACCTTCTACCTGCAGAACGTGCACGGGATGTCGCCGGTCCAGGCCGGCGTCCACCTGCTGCCGATGACCGGCATGATGATCGTCGGCTCCCCGCTGGCCGGCCTGGCGATCGGCAGGCTCGGCCCGCGGATCCCGATCGTGACCGGCATGCTGATCACCACCGCCGCGATGGCCGGCATGGCCACCCTGGACGCGGGCTCCGGCAACGGCGTGATGTCGCTCTGGTTCGTGCTGATGGGCCTGGGCATCAGCCCGGTCATGGTCGGCGCCACCGAGGTCATCGTCGGCAACGCCCCGCTGGAGCTCTCCGGCGTGGCCGGCGGCCTGCAGCAGGCCGCGATGCAGGTCGGCGGCAGCCTGGGCACTGCGGTGCTGGGGGCGCTGATGGCCGCCGAGGTCACCGACGTGCTGCCCGGGAAGTGGGCCGGGGCCGGCCTGCCGCCGGTCGAGGGGGCCCAGGCCGCGGGCCTCGACCAGGCCGCCCAGCTCGGCATCGCCCCGCCCGCCCCGGCCGGCACCCCGCAGCAGGTGGTCGACGCGATGGCCGGCGCCGTCCACGACTCCTTCGTCAGCGGCATGTCGCTCGCCTTCGCGGTCGCCTCCGTGGTCGCCTTCGGAGCGGCCCTGCTCGGCCTGCTCACCCGCCGCGGCAGCACCGACGCGGGCCCGGCCGTCCACATCTGACGCCGTCCGCACCCGCGGGAGGACGCCACGAGCGCGGCCCCGGACCCGCCCCCCAGGGTCCGGGGCCGTTGTCGTACCCGCCCGGGGGGAGAACCCTTCCCCGGGCGGGAACGGCGAAGGGCCGGACCTCCGTGGTGGAGGTCCGGCCCCTCAGTGCCTACCGGCCGGTCAGGCGTCGCCGCCGGCGGCGCCCGGGTCGGCGGCCGCGACGTCCAGCAGCTGGTACCGGTCGATCGCGTCCTTCAGCGCGCTGCGGTCGATCTTGCCCTGCTTGGCGAGCTCGGTGAGCACCGCCAGGACCACCGACTGCGCGTCGATGTGGAAGAAGCGACGGGCCGCACCACGGGTGTCGGCGAAGCCGAAGCCGTCGGCGCCCAGCGACTGGTACTGGCCCGGCACCCAGCGCGAGATCTGGTCCGGCACCGCGCGCATCCAGTCGGAGACGGCGACGAACGGGCCCTCGGCGCCCTGGAGCTTCTGGGTCACGTACGGGACGCGCTCCTGCTCCTCGGGGTGCAGCAGGTTGAACTCCTCGGCCTCCACCGCGTCGCGGCGCAGCTCGTTCCAGGAGGTCGCGGACCAGACGTCGGCCTTGACGTTCCACTCCTCGGCGAGGATGCGCTGGGCCTCCAGGGCCCACGGCACCGCCACGCCGGAGGCGAGGATCTGGGCCGGGATCTGGCCGGCGGTGCCGGGCGCGTACCGGTGCAGACCCTTGAGGATGCCCTCGACGTCCACGTTCTCCGGCTCGGCCGGCATCTTGATCGGCTCGTTGTAGACGGTGAGGTAGTAGAACACGTCCTCGCCGTGCGGGTGCTGCTCGCTGGAGCCGTACATCCGCCGCAGACCGTCCTGGACGATGTGCGCGATCTCGAAGCCGTACGCCGGGTCGTACGCGACGACGCCCGGGTTGGTCGAGGCCAGCAGGTGCGAGTGGCCGTCGGCGTGCTGCAGGCCCTCACCGGTCAGCGTGGTGCGGCCGGCGGTGGCGCCGAGCACGAAGCCGCGGGCCAGCTGGTCGGCCATCTGCCAGAACTGGTCGCCGGTGCGCTGGAACCCGAACATCGAGTAGAAGACGTACACCGGGATCAGCGGCTCGCCGTGCGTCGCGTAGGACGAACCCGCGGCGATCAGCGAGGCGGTGCAGCCGGCCTCGGAGATGCCGTCGTGCAGCATCTGGCCGGTCGGCGACTCCTTGTACGCCAGCAGCAGCTCGCGGTCGACCGACTCGTAGGTCTGGCCGAGCGGGTTGTAGATCTTCGCCGACGGGAACAGCGAGTCCATGCCGAAGGTGCGGTACTCGTCCGGGGCGATCGGCACGAAGCGGTTGCCGATGCCCTTGTCGCGCATGAGGTCCTTGAGCAGCCGGACGAACGCCATGGTGGTGGCGATGGTCTGGTTGCCGGAGCCCTTCTTGACCGCCTTGTACGCGTCGTCGCCCGGCAGCTCCAGCTTGCGCGGCCGCACCTTGCGGGTCGGCACGTAGCCGCCCAGCTCCTGGCGGCGGTCGTGCATGTACTGGATCTCTTCGGAGTTGCGGCCCGGGTGGTAGTAGGGCGGGTAGCCCTCTTCGAGCTGCTTGTCCGTGATCGGCAGGTGCAGGCGGTCGCGGAAGCGCTTGAGGTCCTCGACCGTCAGCTTCTTCATCTGGTGGGTCGCGTTGCGGCCCTCGAAGTTCGGGCCGAGGGTCCAGCCCTTGACCGTCTGGGCGAGGATGACCGTCGGCTGGCCCTTGTGCTCGCGGGCCGCCTTGAACGCCGCGTAGATCTTGGCGTGGTCGTGGCCGCCGCGACCCAGGTGCTGGATCTGCTGGTCGGTCATGTTCTCGACCATCTTGCGCAGCCGCAGGTCGCCGCCGAAGAAGTGCTCGCGGATGTACGAGCCGGTCTCGGTGGCGTAGGTCTGGAACTGGCCGTCCACCGTGGTGTTCAGCTTGTTCACCAGGACGCCGTCGCGGTCCTGCGCGAGCAGCGGGTCCCAGCTGCGGTCCCAGATCAGCTTGATCACGTTCCAGCCGGCACCCCGGAACTGGGACTCCAGCTCCTGGATGATCTTGCCGTTGCCGCGGACCGGGCCGTCCAGACGCTGCAGGTTGCAGTTGACCACGAAGGTCAGGTTGTCCAGGCCCTCGCGCGCGGCGAGCGACAGCTGGCCGAGCGACTCGGGCTCGTCCATCTCGCCGTCGCCGAGGAAGGCGTACACCTGCGAGTCGGAGGTGTCCTTGATGCCCCGGTGCTCCAGGTAGCGGTTCATCCGGGCCTGGTAGATCGCGCCGAGCGGGCCGAGGCCCATCGAGACGGTCGGGAACTCCCAGAAGTCCGGCATCAGCCGCGGGTGCGGGTAGCTGGACAGGCCGTACGGGAACTTCGACTTCTCCTGGCGGAAGGCGTCGAGCTGCTGCTCGGTGAGCCGGTCCAGGAGGAAGGCGCGGGCGTAGATGCCGGGGGAGGCGTGGCCCTGGAAGAAGATCTGGTCGCCGGACTCGCCCTCGGCGTCCTTGCCGCGGAAGAAGTAGTTGAAACCGACGTCGTAGAGCGACGCGGAGGAGGCGAAGGTGGCGATGTGGCCGCCCACGCCGATGCCCGGGCGCTGGGCGCGCGAGACCATGACGGCCGCGTTCCAACGGGTGGCGTTGAGGACCTTGCGCTCGATCTCCTCGTTGCCGGGGAAGAAGGGCTCGTCCTTGGTGGCGATGGTGTTGACGTAGTCCGTGCTGCGCATCTCGGGCACGGCGACACGCTTCTCGCGGGCGCGCTCGATCAGCCGCAGCATCAGGTAGCGGGCACGCTCGCGCCCCCGCTCGTCGATGGCCGCGTCAAGCGACTCCAGCCATTCCGCGGTCTCCTCGGGATCGAAGTCCGGGACCTGACTCGGAAGGCCGCCAATGATGATCGGGTTGCGATCGGATCCGGAAGCCACGCTGTTCCTTCACTGTCGGTCGAAACTTAGGTGTGTCGCGCCGCCTCCATCGTGCTACCGCGCTCGGAGATCCGTCATCTCTACCGATCGGTAACCGTTCCGCCCGGCGGGCGGGACGGTCTGGCGGGGCGCGGAACAGGCGCTGTTGCCTGCGCCGCGCACCACCGGGTGTTACGAAAAGAGGTGGTCCGACCTGGTTGCCCGACCGTCCGATGGCGGGCGGTCGGGGTGAGGGCCAACAGGAGACTCTACGCCCGCGCACGCGCGGACCCGAATGCCGTTCGCATCTCGGGCACGCGTACGGCCTGTGGACCAGGGCCACCCGAAGCATCCTTGTCCTATGCAGAGAAGGGCAAATCGGTGTGATTCGCGACACGTCGACCGGCGTGTCCCGCCGCGACACGTCAACCTTTGGAGGGGATCGGGGGTCGGGTACTTGCGCGAACCGCCGCGCCCGTGTGGACTACGGCCACAGCCTCGGCATGGACGCCGGGCCGAATACTGGAGGTTATTCCCGTGAGCGCGACCGCGGACCCCGCGGACAAGTCCAACCCGGCGCACCGTCTCGGTTTCGAGAAGGACCAGATCATCCAGGAGCTGGGGTACGACGAAGACACTGACCAGGAACTCCGCGAGGGCATCGAGGAGATCACCGGGACGGATCTCGTCGACGAGGACTACGACGACGTCGCCGACGCCGTCCTGCTGTGGCACCGCGACGACGACGGGGATCTCACCGACTCCCTCGTCGACGCCCTGGAATACCTGGCCGAGGGCGGCCTGATCTGGCTGCTGACGCCCAAGACCGGCCGTGACGGCCACATCGAGGCCTCCGAGATCGCCGACGCGGCGCGGACCGCCGGTCTCTCGCAGACCAGCTCGATCGCGGTCGCCAAGGACTGGGCGGCCACCCGCCTGGCGACCAAGGCCGCCAAGGGCGGCAAGCGCTGAGCACCCCGTGACACCGCCGGCCGGGGCGCGGGGGGGGGGGGGGCGGGCGGGGCCCGCCGCGGGGGGGGCGGGGGGCGGGAGAGG
>NZ_JBEYVJ010000022.1:0-47078 GCF_040643935.1 Kitasatospora sp. NPDC047058
GGCCCGAACAGCGTTTCCGCTGTTCGGGCCGGTCTGGTAATCCAGTGGCTGGTGCAGGGTTCGAACCTGCGTAGCTTGCGCGACAGATTTACAGGCCGCTGACCGATCCAAGCTCAAACCGGCCCTGACCTGCTCCTCAACGCACGAACTACCTCACGGGCTTGAGGCTGGTCCGCCACTGGTCCGGATCAAGCTCCCGGTACCTACCGGCCGGCTCGACTGCGAGAACCGTCGGGCCGGGCAGCGGAGCCGGCGCCCAGCAGAACCGTCACTGTTCCCCCAGCGGCAGACAGAACGGCCGGGAGCAACTCAGTGGGCGCCTTAAGCACGATGACGATGATGATCACCGCCACCGGCCAGAACCCGGGCATGGCAGTTGACACGGCGCCCCTGAAAGGCGAAAGACTCATGTTGGTACCTCCATGGGAGTACTGAGCCCACCGCGCCGTCACTGGTTGGCGCCTACGCGGCGTGGTGGGCACTGCTGTGTGGTCAGCGACCGTAGCAGCGGCCACTGTTAGGGCATCGTGGCTACGAAGCCCAGCGATCAGACTCGGATATTGACTCTGAGAAGCAGTCACGATGCGTGACTTCCTCAGCGCTCCTCAGGCTCCCCCAGAGCTACCCACACGTCCTCGCTTGGCGTTGGCCAGGCATCTGCATGTGCGCACGGTAGCTGCGGAAGTTGGCTGATTTCGGCCACCTGTGAGCTTCACCAGCCGTCGCCGCGAGCCAGCGACGGGCGCTCCTCCTTCGAGTCGACATACTCGCCATCCGACGTCGGCAGGGAAAAGCTATACGGGTGGAGGGGTGCCCAACTTCGCCTCCGCTCGATACAAGCCCCGAAAACTTGCAGTGGGGGAAACCCCAAATCAGGCCGCTACCTCAGCGCATATGAGGACCAGGATCCACCTTGACCTGCGGCGATGAGATCCAACGAGAGGACCCCGGGGGCCGATCCCGCCGGAAGGCGCCGGATGCATACCGAAGCTAATGCGGTTTAATGTAGGCTTCCGCTAGCTATCGCGAAATAGCCACCCACGCCTGTTTGGCTGATTCTCGTCGATGGGGCGGCCCCACAGCCCCAGCCCAGCCCTGGCTGGCGCCCGAGCGCCAAGCAACCCACCAGCGGCCGACCCGCCCGAGTATTGACGTACGGGCAGACGCACCTGAACAAGCCGAGCCGCTGGAGGGCAAACCCTCCGGGGCGTTAACTGGCCTCGGCCAGAGCCGAGGCAGAGTCGGCCCTGTTCACCAGCGCACAACCCATGCAGGCTGAGGGGAATCGCGAGGACTGGTGCAACTGGCAGCCAGCTGTTCTCTTATGCGTGGCAAAGTTGATACACAGGCTGCCGTACGTCTCCACCTGCAGGACTAGCTGGATGAGGCGGGCTGCCCTTCATCTGGCGTGGGCTCTGGCGCGTTGAGTTCTTCTTCAAAGAGCGTTGAGTAAAGGCCCCCAGTGCGACCAATGGCCGCCTGCACGACTAGATCGTTGGCCGTGCGGAGACGCCCAATCCCTCTGGCGATTAGCAGGATCGGAAAGAGCGCGGCAATGCCCCAAAGAGGTGTATAGCGCCAGCCCAGAACGATGACGACCGCCAGGAGAGAAAGCCCCATATTTGCCCGGAAGTCGGCCTCAGTTGCTGCACGTCGCTGATCTGCCGATATCTCCTTGTCAGCTGACTGGAGCCTTACTGCCATCGGCTCCACCTCACTCAGAAACTTCTCCCTGAGCTCAACCTGCTTGTCTTCGTCCAGCAGGTGAGGCCTGTTGGCATTATTGGTCCTGTCGCGGATGTATGCCGAGAGGGTGTCGTTCGTCAACTTTGTGACTGCTGCGACACGCAGCCAGCGAGGCCTGATAAGTCTGGCCGCGGCTACTTCGAGCATGGCTCCGATGAGGTACGCGACAAGACTCAACGAAGCCAGAGTGAGGGGTCGCCCGGCTACTTCAACGAGCTGATAGACGTCAGCAGGCAGCCCTGTGGCTGTGGTGCGCGGCGGCACAGAGTTATGAAAGGCGAGCCACAGCGCAACCAGCCAAAGGTAGCCAACAGCCAGCGGCGTGCGGAAGTCGCGAAGACCTGTCAGCAGAGTGGTTAGCACGGCAAGAGGCTAGTGGAGGCGCTCAGGCCATGACGTTCGAATGGGGCCGCGCTGGTCGTCGGCTGTGACGTGATCAAGGCGGCACAGCGACCCAGGAAAGACGATCCTTGCAACAATCGACAGCTCCTGGCCTGCGACGATCATCGGCCTCATGAGAGCTCCGCCTGCCCCGACGCGGAGCCGTGAAAGGCTCTGGAAATTTGTTACCCGGGCCGTTGCGGTGTGAATCAAGCGAGGGCGTCGGCAATGAGCCCCATCGAGTCCACGATCACCAAGGCGCCAGCAGCGGCCAGCTTGGCATCCTTCCCCGGCTTGTTGGCGTAGCCGATCGTTCGGACGCCGGCGGCCTCCCCGGCCTCGACGTCGCGGGCTGCGTCGCCAATGAAGATGCAGTGCTCCGGCCCGGTGCCTGCGGCTTCCATGGCTTCGAGCAGGAGACGCGGGTTCGGCTTCATGGACGAGGGGTCGCCTGGGGCGCGCCCGAAGACGCCGGCCACGTAGGCGCTGAGACCGTGCTCGGTCAGGTAGGCCTCGATGGCCGCGCCTGCGTTGTTGCTGACCACGGAGACCAGCCGGCCGGAGCGTGCAGACGCACGCAGAACCGATTCTCCGCCCGGGGTCGGGCGGGCTACCCGAACAGCTTCGGTCTCCAGCGCGGCCAGCGCAGCGTCCGTGCCCTCCGTGAGGTCGGGCCGCGCGTCCGAGATCAGGCGGAGCAGGGCGAGCGGGTCGGTCTCCTCCTCCGCCCCGGCCGGGGCCTGCTCGCCGGTGGCGAGCAGGCCCTCACGGAGTCGGCGCGCGACCTCCGGGGCGGGAAGGCCGGCGAAGACCGAGCAAACCGGGCCATCGAAGTCGAGCAGAACATGCTTCACCGGCCGCAGGACATCAGCAAGTTGCCGAGGGGCGGTGGTCATGGCTGCCGCTCGTAGGCGATCGTGCTCCACACGCTGTCGAACCACATCTGGGCCTGCTGGACGTACTGCGATCCGAGCGAGGCGTCGTCCGGGCCGGCGGCGTGGTGGAACAGGGTGGTGTCCTTGCCGGTCACGTCGTAGAAGGTGTGGGCCGTGTCGTCGATCGCCACGGTGCGCTCGCGGAGCGGGTAGAAGCCGAAGAACGCCTCCGCCCGGTTCAGGATGTACAGCTTGAACAGGCTGGACGCCCGGTGGACCTTGACCTCGACACTCGCCTTCTGGACGAGGCCCAGCTCAGCCAGCATCTCCACCGAGTGGGCGATGCCGCCGGCGTTCGTCAGGGCGATGTTGCGAGCGCGCGCCCGGAGGGCTTCCTCGTCCTGGAGCCCGTCGACCAGGACCGGCACGGCCATCGGCGCCGTGGTGTCCGGCAGCAGCAACCGAATCGCGATGGACTCCGGCGCCAGCCGGCCGGAGCGGACCTTGTCGAGCGGCTCCTGCAGCGCGTTGTGCAGCGTCTCGCTGGAGAAGCCGGCGAAGTCGAGGGTCACCTGCTGCTGCTCGAAGGCCGCCTCAAGGTGGGGCCGCAGCCCGACCGGTCGAGAGGTCCTCTCACGGACGAAGGAGCCGCTCCCCTGCCGGGTCACGATCAGCCCCTCGGTGCGGAGCAGGTCGAGCGCCTTGTCCACCGTGCCGCGCGCCACGCCGAAGTGCTTCGCCAGCTCGGGGCCGGAAGGAAGCTTGTCGCCGGTCTCGAAGCCCGGCTTCTTCGTGAGGATCGAGGCCCGCAGAGAGCTGCCGACCTGCTGATACGGGGGGCGAGAGTCATCCGGGTCTAGGGCCATGGGCCAATGCTAGGGGAGGTGCCCAACAGGCGCGAGAAACCCAACTCTCTTGACCTGCCTAAGCAGGTTCTCTATGTTGTGAGTGTCGCACCGAGTGAGACAGGAGTGACACAGAGAGGCCTTCTTTGGGCTGCTCTGAGCTGCGCGAATGCGCCCTGAGGGGCGGGATGGCATCCCCCCTGAAGGCAGCGCTTGTTCTTTGACAACTCCATAGGTCCCGCCGAGAACCCCCACGAAGGGAGGTGTCCGGGGAGAGGCGGTGGCAGACCAGGCGGACGGCTCGTAGTGGGCCCCTGCGGGGGTGAGGGTGCGACTCCCTCCCCGTCCACGTGCAGAACGCCGCGCATCCCGCGCTGGCCACTGCCTTCCTTGGGCCCGCGGATCGGGCCGCCGCGCATTCCTTGGCCGGGCGCGCGGCGACCCCGGGCCCACGAACCTACGAGAGAAGAGGTAGACCCGTGAGGTCGATTGTCGCAGGCCAGACGGCCCTGAACGAGGGCGAGTTCGCGGAGCTGGCGCTCGGCGTGGAGTCCGAGTTCACCCGGCTGTTCACCGGGGTGCCCGGTGAGAACGAGGTCGAGCGCGCGGCCCGGAGGGACGCCGCCGGCGACGTCCTGGCGGACCTGCGCCGGGAGGACCCGGAGCTGGCCTCCTATGCGGAACGGCTGCTGAGGATCGCGCCGGTGCCGCTGCAGCGCCCGGTGGTCATCCGCTGCACCGAGAGCGTCGAGCGGGCGGCCGCGTGACGACCATGGCCGCGCCGACGGCCGTTTCAGCTCCGCCGATCGCCGTTTCAACCACACGGCCCGCCGCTTCGACCGCGTCGGCGACGGCTCCGAGCGCGCTGATGCTGGGCCTGACGATCCTGGCCGCGGTCGGCGGCGCGACGCTCGCCGCCATCGGCTTCAGCGGTTCCTACGCCGCGCTGCGGGACCTCGGTTTCAGGCACGGCTTCGGGGACTTCAGCTACGCGTTCCCGGTCGGCGTGGACGCCGGGATCGTGGCCCTGCTGGCGATGGACTTGCACCTGATCCGCAAGGGCACCCCGTGGCCGATGCTGCGGCTGCTGGCCCACGGTTTCACCGCCGCGACGATCTACTTCAACGCCGCCTCCGCCGGGCCGCTGCTGAAGGATCCGACCGGCACCGCGATGCACGCCGTCATCCCGATCATGTTCGTCGCGGTGGTCGAGGCCGGGCGGCGCCTGGTCATCCGCATCACCCGAATCGAGGCCGGCCACCAGAGCGACGGGGTGCCGCTGCACCGCTGGATCCTCGCCCCTTGGCCGTCCTTCCGGATGTACCGGCGGATGCGCCTGAACGGCATCGACTCCTACGACCGGGCGGTCGGGCTGGAGCGCGAACGGCTCGTCTACCGGGTGATGCTGGAGCGCGAGCACGGCGGAGACTGGCGCAAGGCACCCGCTGACCAGCGCCTTCCGCTCACCATGGAGCGCTTCGGGCTGAGCGTGGACGAGGCCCTGGCCCTGCCGCTGGAGGCCGAGGAAAGCGCCCGGCTGCGGGCCGAACGCGCGGCCGCGTTCGAGGCCGAGGTCACCGCTCGCGCCGAGGCTCGGACCGCGGACGCCCAAATCTCCAGCCTGCGGACGGCGGGCCGGATCGAGGCGGCCGGGTACGAGGTCGGAGCCGAGACCGCTGCTGCCCGGGCCCAGGCCCAGGCCCGGACGCTGGCCGCTGGCCGGGAGGCGGAGGCCGCCGAACGGCTCGACCAGGCCGAGGAGGAGCTGAAGGCCGCCGCCGCCGAACAGGAGGTCGCCGAGGCCCGCCGGTACGCCGCTGAAACCGACCGGACCGCCGCCGAAACGGAACAGGCCGCCGCTGAAACGCGACGCCGTACCGCTGAAACGGACAGCGAGGCGGCGGCTGTCGAGCGGGCCCGGGCCGAGGACGAGGAAGCCGCCCAAGCCGCCCGGCTGAGCGCGGCTGAAACGGCCAAGGCTGCGGCCGAAACGGAGGAGGCCGCCGCTGAAGCGGGCCGCCGCGCGGCCGAAGCCGAGCGCGACATCGCCGCCGCCAAGCGCACCCAGGCCGGCACCGAAGAGGCCGCCGAGTCGGCCCGGTTGCGGGCCGCTGAAGCCCGCCGGCGCGCGGCTGAAGTCGAACTGCGCGCGGTCGAAATGGAGGACGAGGCGAAGCTGACGCCCTCCGCCCGGGCCACCCGCCGCGTCGCCCGCATGATCCTCGCCGACGGCGCCGGCAGCCCGGACGCCGTTGATCTCCAGACGATCGCCGAGACGCTCGGCGTCTCCCTCGCCACCGCCTCCGGACGCCGCTCCGAGGCCGCCGAACTGATCGCTTCCGGCTACACCCCGAACGCTGCCTGACCTGCACGAAGCCTTGCCCCACCACACCGCACACGGAGGGCAGTGTCATGACCCTGACCAGCACCCGACCCACCATCCTCCCGATCACCCACAAGGACCGCGCCCACGCCGCCGGCGCCGCCACTCGCTTGCTCGCCCGTCTCGTCGGCGCGAAGGGCGGTGCCCGATGAGCGCCCACAAGCAGGTGCCCGGCCTGGGCATCGCCCGCCTCGACGGCGGCGGCCTCGCCTACCGCTTGGCCGAACCGTTGACGATCGATGAGGTCGGCGGCCTGGCCCGCCAGTCCTGGTGCCGCCGCCTGGTGGTCACCGACGCCTCCGCCGACGGCCGGCGCCCCGCCGAGGTCAGGGCGATCTGCGAGCTGGACGGCGAGCCGTTCGTCCTCGTCGGCCGGATCGGGGAGGGCGCCTGATGTTCGGCATCGGCAAGAAGCAGCCCGCCCAGCCCCAGTCCCGCCAGCAGCGCAGGGCGAAGGCCGTCCGCAGGGCGGACAGGGCCGGTAACGCCGCGATCGACGCGCTCCCCACCAGCCGCAGCATCACGAACTGGCGGCACATCCCGGACGCCCCGCGGCGCCCCTCCTGACCACCCATCGGGCCCGGCCTCCCCGGCCGGGCCCCTCCCCAAGGAGAACCCCGTGGGCTACACGCTGTGCCTGCTGTTCCTGCTGGTCGACGCCGCGATCACCGTCCTGTGTGTCCGCGAGCTGATCCGCCGGGGGTGGAAGTGAGCTACGACCAGATCCCCCAGCTCCCGGCCGACCACCACAAGGCCGTCGACTGGGACCGCGTCAAGCGCGCGGCCCGCCTGCAGCACCCGGTCCGCACCGCCGCCACCCTGTGCGCCGGCGCCGTCCTCGGCCCGTGGTGGACCAGCCACGCCGCGATGCCGCTCATCAAGCTCTACGGCGCGGCCGCCGCCATCGGGCTGACCGCCATGACCGGCGTGTACGCCTCCGTGGTCATGACCATCGGCCGCATCCGCCCCATCGTGCGGCGCCTGGCCGCCGTCGCCCTGGTGACCGCGATCAGCGGCACCCTCTACGCCGCCCCCGTCCGCGACCTCATCGCCGCCTGGATCATGGAGAGCTGAGCTGTGAACCTGATCGACTTCACCCACGTCGTCACCCGCGCCGGAGCCGCGTTCGGGTTCGCCGTCATGGCGATCACCGCCATGGTGCTCTACTACTCCAACGGCCGGAACCTGGCCGCGCTGAAGCGGCGCGCCACCTGGCTGCCCTGGGCCGGACCCGCCCTCACGATGGTCCTGGCCTCCGCCGTCACCGGCGGCGTCATCGGCAAGATCTCCGGCGGCTTCACCGGGACCGGCAACAAGGCCGGCCAAGCGGTCGGCCACCTCGGCATCGGCCAGGACGGTGCCGGCGCCGTCGACATCTCCACCGGCGGGGTGCTCTCCTACTCCGGCTCCTGGCTCGTCCTGGTCCTGGTCGTCGGCGTCGCCCTGTTCATCTACTTCGCAAAGAGCTGGAAGGAGCGGGCGCTGGCCCTCTCCGGCGCGCTGACCGGCGCGACCTGGGGCATCGCCTCCTCCATCGGCGGCTGGGCCGCGATGGTCGGCGTCCCGCTGGTCTCCTGGATCGGCGAGCTGGTGATCGGCTGATGGCCGGGCCCACCATCGTCCGCACCCAGCGCGGCGCCCAGCACATCGCGCTGTTCCTCGCCCACTGGGCCGGCGGCCACACCGTCAGCGAGGAGGAGATCATCCGGCGCATCGTCAAGGCCCGCCAGGAAGCCCACGCCACCGCCGTGGCCGAGGCCGGCCGCCAGGCGAAGGCCGCCCACAAGAAGGCCACCCGGCTCCGCCGGTCCGCCGACGAGAACGGCGGCCTGGTCCCGGCCCACATGACCGCGCTGGCCACCGCCGACTTCGAGGCCCGGCGCCACGACGCCGCGCTGAGCGCCCTGGGGGAGTTCACCGTGCCGGTGCTCGACCCGGGCCACGTGCGGCACCGGCGCCACCGGATCGCCGCCTGGCGGTGCGCGATACTCGCGTCGCCGGTCGCCGGAGTGCTCACGGCCTCGTGGATGTTCTCGGGCACCGTGTTCCTGTTCAGCGTGCTCGGCGGCGTGGGAGCCTGCCTGGCACGCGGGGACAAGCCGTTCAACCTCGTCGTCCGCGCGGTGCCGGCCGAGCTGGTCGCCGCGACGCCGCTCGTGGTCCCGATCGCATCCGCCAGCGTGGTGGAGCCGGAGCCGGAGTCGACGCCGGTACCGGTCGACTCGGGGGAGTGGCGCGACGAACTCCGCCTCTACGTCGAGCACGCCGTCGCACACGCCGACCTCCAGGGCCGTGCCGGCGTCCATGCCGTGGACCTCCTCAACGGCCTCCACGAGTCCGGACGCTACCTCGGCTTCACGCGGTCGAGCTTCCCCGCGAAGCTCCGCGATGCGGGTCTGCCGGTCACCGGGATCAGCATCAAGGGCGACAACCAGCTCGGCGTCCGGTGCGACCAACTCACCAAGGCCCTCGGCCACTCCCCGCGGCTGCCCGCCCACCTGGTCCCCGACCTGACCCACGACGAACCGGTGAACGCGGGTGAGAGCCACCCCTTCCAGAGCCACTCCCCCGCCACGCGGCGGACCGCCTAGACGCGCTAGACGCGCAGGTCAGATGTCTAGCGTCTACGTCTAGCCCCGGATCTAGCCCCTCTTCGGAAGGGGATGTGGATCATCCGACGGGGGCACCGGGCCAGTGCGGCCCTTGCCGCAGCGGCGAGTCGAGAACCACCGCTTCGGCCTCGAAGACGACTGACCCGCACAGCACGAAGCCCCGCACCAACCGTCGACCTTGCCGGGTGACTGGCGGTTGCTGCGGGGCCAATCCGATCCCTCTCAGAGACCAGAGGACTTCAGCATGCCCGGAAACACCACCCCGCCGCAGCCCCGCTGCGAAGCCGCCCACCTCGGCGACGCCAGCCCCTGCGAGGGCCCGCGTGACGCCGTGATCGTCCTCGACCGGCACGGCGACGCCGCCAAGGCCTGCGTGCACCACGGCACGCGCCTGTACGCCAGCCTCGTCGGCCCCCAGGTCCACCCCGGCAGCGTCCCCGGCGCGGCCACCGAGGTCTACGACCGAGCCCAGGCCACCTCCGCGTTCGCCTGGCTCGACCACCACCAACTCCCCAACCAGGACGAGCGGTGACCGAGAACTCCCTGAACGTGATCCCGTTCCGGCCCGAGCCCTCCGAGGTCCTCACCGCCGAGCAGGCCGTCATCGGCGCCGCCCTGCTCGACCCCGCGCGCATCCCCGCCCTCGCCGAAATCCTCGGCGACCCCGGCGTGTTCTACCGGCCCGCCCACGAGACGATCTGGCGCACCATCACCCGGATGAACGCGGCCGAGCGCCCCGTCGACCCGCTGCTGCTGACGGATGTCCTGCACGCCCAGGGCGACCTGAACAAGGTCGGCGGGCCCGGCTACCTGCACACCTGCATCGCCGCCACCCCCACCGCCGCGAACGGCGAGTACTACGCCGACCTCGTCCGGGCCAGCGCCGAACGCCGCCGCATCAACACCGCCACCAGCCGACTCGCCCACCTGGCCGGCGACCAGCACGCCGACCTGGCCGACGTCCGCACCGCCGCCCTGGCCGCGCTCGCCGACCTCGCCTCCGGCGAGACCTGGCTCGACCCCGTCCCGCTCGGCTCCCACGGCGCCCTGCCGACCTTCCCCGTACAGGCCCTGCCCGGATGGGTCGGCGCCTACGTGGAGGCGGTCGCCGAGTTCACCCAGACCCCGCCCGACGCGGCCGCCACCATGGCGCTGGCCGCGCTGTCGACCGCCGCCGGCGGGCGGGTGAACGTGGAGATCCGGCCCGGCTGGCGCGAGCAGTCCAACCTCTACCTGACCTGCGCGATGCCCCCGGCCAGCCGCAAGTCCGACGTGTTCGCGTTCACGATGGGCCCGGTCTACAAGGTCGAGGCGGAGCTCCAGGCCGGCGCCAGGGCGGCGATCATCGAGGCCGAGACCGCCAAGGACGCCGCACTCGCGGAGGTCGAGGCCCTGATGTCCAAGGCCCGCAAGAACCCCAACCTCGACCGCACCCAGCTCGTCGCGGAGATCTCCGCCGCGAAGATGCTCTCCGAGGAGATCACCGTCCCGCCGAGCCCGCGTCTGACGCTGTCCGGGGACATCACGTCCGAGACCGTCACCAGTCAGCTCGCCGTGCACCGCTGCCTGGCCGCGCTCTCCCCCGAGGGCGACCTGTTCGACAACATGGTCGGCCGCTACAGCAGCAAGCCGAACCTGGGCGTGTTCCTCCAGGCCCACAAGGGCGAGCGGCTCCAGACGGACCGCATCACCCGTGAGCAGCCCACGGTCGACAAGCCCGCCCTGACCATCGGCGTCACGCCGCAGCCGGCGGTCCTCCAGGAACTCGGCGCCGCCCCCGGGGCCCGTGACCGTGGCCTGCTCGCCCGCTTCCTCTACTCCCTGCCACCCTCCAACCTCGGCTACCGCAAGGTCCGCACCGACCCGATCCCCGACAAGGTGGCGAACGCCTACGACCGCAACCTGACCCGTCTGCTCCACGCCATGACCGACCTCACCGAACCGGTCACCGTGCTCATGGACCAGGCCGCCGACCTCGCCATCGAGAAGCTCCAGGAGCGCGTCGAGGTCCAGCTCCGCCCCGACCAGCCGCTCTCCCACATCAAGGACTGGGCCGGCAAGCTGGTCGGCCACATCGCCCGGATCGCCGTCCTGCTCCACCTCGCAGACCACGTCGCCTCCGCCCAGGACTGCAACGCCTGGCGCGCCGGCCTGGAGGCCGCCACCGTCGACCGCGCGGCCGAAATCGCCGAGTACTACACCGCCCACACCCTCGCGGTCTTCGACCTCATCGCCGCCGACCCGGCCACCGAGGACGCCCACGCCCTCCTCCAGTGGCTCCAGCGGCCGAAGAAGGACGGCACCCACCGCACCCACATCAAGGCCCACGACGCCGTAGCCAGCAGCCGCCGCTTCAAGAAGGTCGCCGACGTCGAACCCGCTCTCACCCTCCTCGAACAACACGGCTGGCTCCGCACCGACCAGCCCCCTGCCGGCGGCGGACGTGGTCGCCCCCAGGCCGTCACCTACCGCGTCCACCCGGCCGCGAGCACCCCCACGGACACGGACGCGGCCACGTAACCGTCAGGGATGTCAGGACAAAGCCCTGACCAGCTCAAAGTGCCACCGGACGGCCTGTCAGGGAGCGTCAGGGCTTTTAGGGATACCCGGGATTCCCTGACAGTCCTGACAATCCCTGACGCCCTGCCAGCGGCCATATCTGCAGGTCAGCGAGTTCTCCTGACATCCCTGACGCCTTCCGCCCTCCACGTCCACCCGCGAGAGGGCGCGCGACACTCCGCAGTCATCAATCCGCACCCACAGCAGGAGACTTCGCCATGCCCAAGCGCGAACTGCTCAAGCTCCCCGTCGTGCTCGCCGAACTCGGCATGTCCCGTGCCGCCTTCTACCGGATGCGCGCCCGGGGCAAGGCCCCGCGCCTCATCAAGCTCCCCAACGGCCAGGTCCGGGTCGACCGCGCCGACCTGGACGCGTGGCTCGACTCCTGCGAGGTGGCCGCCTGATGCCCACCTCCTACAAGGTCAAGTTCTGGGAGCACCGCCACCGCCCGGACCGGCGGGCCCCCTGGATGGTCCGCTGGACCGTCGCCGGGAGGGAGTGCTCCGAGTCCTTCCTGACCAAGACCGCGGCCGACGGCCGAAAGGCCGAGCTGATCTCCGCCCTCCGCGACGGGCAGCCGTTCGACGTCGATCGCGGCCTACCGCTCTCCGAGCTCCGCAAGGAGAAGCAGATCAGCTGGTACGAGCTCGGCCGGAAGTACGTCGAGGCCCGCTGGGAGGGGGCGCCGGCCAAGACCCGTACGACCTGGGCTGACGCCCTCGCCACGGTCACGTTCGAGCTGGTGAAGTCGAAGGCCGGCATGCCGGACAAGCGGATCGTCCGCCGGGCCCTCTACAGCTGGGCCTTCAACGTGAACGCGTGGGAGGAGGAGCCGCCGGCGGACTGGGCCAAGGCCCTGGCGTGGGTGCAGAAGCAGTCCGTGCCGGTCTCCGCCTTCGAGGAGCCGCCGATGGTGCGCCGCCTGCTGAACGCCTTGGCGGTGAAGCTGGACGGCAAGAAGGCCGCCCCCTCAGTGATCCTGCGCAAGCGCCGCATCCTCGGCCACCTCTTCGGCTACGCCGTGGAGGAGGGCTATCTGACCGCCAACCCCCTCCCGACCGTCCAGTGGCAGCCGCCGGAGAGCGAGGAGGAGGTCGACCCGGGCCTGGTGGTCAACGAGGACCAGGCCGCCGCGCTCATCGAGGCAGTGGGACGCCAGGGGAAGCGTGGGGCCCACCTCCGGGCCTTCTTCGCCTGCCTCTACTTCGGCTGGCTGCGGCCGGCCGAGGCCGTGTTCCTCACGCTCTCGCGCTGCTACCTGCCCGCCGAGGGCTGGGGATACGTGGTCTTGGACGAGACCCGGCCGCGGGTCGGATCGTCCTGGACGGACGACGGGACGTCGCACGACAAGCGCGGACTGAAGCACCGGGCCGAGAAGGCGACCCGCCGCGTTCCGATCCCGCCCGAGTTGGTGGCGATCCTGCGGGAGCACGTCGCCGCCTTCGGCGCCGCGCCCGACGGGCGGCTGTTCCGCACGTCCAGGGGCGGGATGGTGCAGGAGAGCGGCTACGGGGTCGTCTGGCAGCGAGCGCGCGCCGAGGTGCTGTCGCCCGCCGAGTGCGCCACGAAGCTCGGCAAGCGGCCGTACGACCTGCGGCACGCCGGGATCTCGCTCGGGCTGAACTCCGGAGTCGACCCCACCGAGGTCGCCCGGCGCGCGGGGCACAGCGTGGCCGTCATGCTCCGGGTCTACGCGAAGTGCCTGCACGGCACCGTCGAGTACGCGAACGAGCTGATCTCGAAGCGGCTCAACCGGAACCGCCCGGCGCCGCCGGCCCCGGATCCTGGTCCGTAGCTGGTCCGGAACCGCTGGTCAGAACTGGGATCCGGGTGAACGAGGTGAGACAAACCACCCAGAACGACCATCCGGCATGACCGGTGTTCGAGCACAACGAAATAGGCCCTGATCTGCGCTTCCGCAGATCAGGGCCTGTTTTCTATCCAGTGGCTGGTGCAGGGTTCGAACCTGCGTAGCTTGCGCGACAGATTTACAGTCTGCTCCCTTTGGCCGCTCGGGCAACCAGCCAGGATTGGTGTCTCCCCGGGCGCTTGCCCCGTTCGACGTCGTAAACGATACCTGATGCCGGGGGGTGGTTCGCCACTCGGTTGACCGCGTGACGATCACCGGGTGCGGCGTGGCTGTCGCGGGCGGGGGCGGGGTGGGGCTGGATAGGCTGGGACGGCGGGCGCCCGGTGGGGCGGGCCGTGCCAGTGAAGCCAGAGCATCAAGGAGACCAACACCCATGGCCGACTCCAGTTTCGACATCGTCTCGAAGGTCGAGTGGCAGGAGGTCGACAACGCGATCAACCAGACCTCCCGTGAGATCGCCACCCGCTTCGACTTCAAGAACGTCGGCGCCGAGATCAGCCGCTCCGGCGAAACGATCGAGATGAAGGCCAACGGCGAGGAGCGGGTGAAGGCCGTGCTGGACGTGCTGCAGAGCAAGTTCATCAAGCGCGGCCTGTCGCTGAAGGCTCTGGACGCCAAGGAGCCGCAGCTGTCCGGCAAGGAGTACAAGATCTTCGCGGACGTGAAGGAGGGCATCTCCCAGGACGATGCCAAGAAGGTTGCGAAGATCATCCGCGACGAGGGCCCGAAGGGCGTGAAGGCCCAGGTCCAGGGCGACGAGCTGCGCGTCAGCTCGAAGAGCCGGGACGACCTGCAGACCGTGCAGGCGCTGCTCAAGGGCAAGGACCTCGACTTCGCGCTCCAGTTCGTGAACTACCGCTGATACCGGCGGGAGACGCGGTGAGGCCCCGGTCCCGGGTTCGGGGCCGGGGCCTCCTGCTGCCGGGCGGCCGGGGTCAGCCGGCGGCGGGGCGGTGGGGGACGGCGCCGGGGCGGGCCGCGGCGGCGCCGGCGAGGGACTGGGCCTGCGCCTTGAGGGACTTGAGGGAGTCGAGCTGCTCCGAGAGGGCCGGCGTGGTGGTGTCGGCGCGGCCCGGCGCGGCGGTGCCGGGGCGGGCCGGCGGGGACGGGACGGTCACCGGTGGCGTCGGCAGCTGGCCGAGCAGGCCCTGCAGGACGGCCTGCAGCGAGCCGAGCAGCTGCTGCACGACGTCGAGCGGGAGGGCGGACGTCAGCGAGGAGACCAGGCCGGTGGCCGTGTCGACCAGGCTGCCGACCGTTCCGAGGAGGGCGCTCGGGTCCGGGGTGGCGGGCAGCTCCGGGAGGGCCGGCAGCTCGGCAGCGGCGGGCAGTTCCGGCAGTTCCGGAAGCTCCGGCAGCGCCGGGGCGTCGGCCGGGGGCACGGTAACGGGCAGCGGCACGTCGGCCGGGCGCGCGGGGGCCGCCGGGACGGCGGACAGGGCGGACATGCCGGGGAGGCCCGGGAGCCCCGGGAGGACCGGGACGGTGATGGAGACCGGGGAGATTCCGGGGGCCGCGGCACCGTTGCCGACGGCGGTGGCGGACGCCGTGGCGACCGGGGTCAGCACGAGGGCTGCGGTCAGCGCGGCGGCCATCCGGGTGGCACGCATGGGTGTTGCTTCCTCTCGGTGCGAAACAGGCGAGATCGCCTGACTCACACGTTCGGGCAGGCCAGTTGGGCCGGCCACCGCACGTACGCCGAACGGTGACGACACACCGGGAGCGCCGGGAGAGGACGGGAAGGACGGGGGGACCGGCGGGTCAGCCGGACATCGCCCAGCGGGCGGTGCTGGAGTGGGCGGCCAGGCCGACGGCCTCGAACTCGTCGGCGCAGCCGGCGTCCACGCGGGCGCCGATCCGGCGCAGGGCGCGGGATATCGGGCTGCCCTCCGGCGGGAAGGGTTCGAACTCGCCGCTGGTGAGCGGGCCGAGGTCGAGCCGGCCGTCGGCCCAGACGGCGGCGCGCTGGGTGCCGGAGCCGCCGAAGTAGTCGGCCTCCACGCAGACGACCGGCCCGGCCTTGGACCAGGCGGCGATCCGGAGTTCCAGCCCGGACGGGAACCACGCGAAGCCGGCGCTGCAGCCCGACGCCCCGTCACCGCCGCCGAGTTGGGGTGCGGACAGGAAGGCGGGGGTGGCCGGGATCAGGGCGAGCCCCTGGGACAGTGGGCTGAGGCGGGCAGCCGGTACCTCGGCGGCGGCCACCGCGAGCAGCTCCGCCGAGCCGATCAGCGCCTGGAGTTCGTAGGGCATCCAGTCATCCTGAACCACGGCACTGACAGTGCGCCTGCGATTTACGATTCCGTGGCTGGATGGGAATCGCCCCGAGAGGGGCCTGCCGGCTGGAGGCCGCACCGCAGGGCGAAGACGGCCGCCTCCGGCCGGACGTGATAGAGCGTCACCGGCGGGCGCACACCCGACGAGCCCGCACACCGGACCGAGCGCTGTCGACCCAGGAAGGCGGGAGACACCCGTGCCACGACCGTTCACCACCGAGGACTACTCCGCCCGGCTGGCCCGGGCCGCCGCCGACGCGTCCGCCGCCGGACTCACCGGGCTGGTCGTCGCGCCCGGCCCCGACCTGGTCCACCTCAGCGGCTACCGGCCCACCGCGGTCACCGAGCGGCTGACCGCGCTCGTCCTCTCCGCCGGACGCGAGCCGGCCCTGATCGTCCCCCGGCTGGAACGCCCGGACGCCGAGAAGGCGGTCGGCGCCCCCGCCCTGCGGCTGCTCGACTGGAGCGACGGCGAGGACCCGTACGCCACCGCCGTCCCGCTGCTCGACCCGGCCGGGCGGTACGGCGTCTCCGACAACGCCTGGGCGATGCACCTGCTCGGCCTCCAGGCCGCCCTGCCCGGCACCGGCTGGACCGCGCTCACCGAGGCGCTGCCGATGCTGCGGGCGGTCAAGGACGCCGACGAGCTGGACCGCCTGGCCGCGGCCGGCAGCGCCGCCGACGCCGCCTACCGGGGCATCCTGGAGGTCCGGTTCGCCGGCCGGCGGGAGACCGACGTCGCCGCGGACCTCAGCGCGCTGCTCGTCCGGTACGGGCACAGCCAGGTCGACTTCACCGTGGTCGGCTCCGGCCCCAACGGCGCCAACCCGCACCACGAGGCCGGCGACCGGGTCATCCGGCCCGGCGACACCGTCGTGCTCGACTTCGGCGGCCTCAAGGACGGCTACGGCTCCGACACCACCCGGACCGTGCACGTCGGCGCGGACGTCCCGGCCGAGGTGCGGAAGGTGCACGACGTCGTCCGGGAGGCGCAGCAGACCGCGTTCGAGGCCGTCCGGCCCGGGGTGAGCTGCCAGGAGATCGACCGGATCGCCCGGCGGGTGATCGCCGGGGCCGGCTACGGCGAGTACTTCATCCACCGCACCGGCCACGGCATCGGCATCACCACGCACGAGCCGCCGTACCTGGTCGAGGGCGAGGAGCGGCCGCTCGTCCCCGGCATGTGCTTCTCGATCGAGCCCGGCATCTACCTGCCCGGCAGGTTCGGGGTGCGGATCGAGGACATCGTGACGGTGACCGAGCAGGGCGGGCGGCGGTTCAACAACACGCCGCACGAGCTGGGCATCGTCGCGTAGGCGCGCCGCGGGCCCGTCCCGGCCGCACCGCGGGGCGCGGACCGGGCGCCGTATCAGGCACCGGACCGGGCGCCGGACCAGGCGTGGTGCCAGGTGCCGGACCGGGCGTGGCGTTCGGCCGACCGGTGGCTTTCTGAGTCTTTGCTGGGCGACGGAACGTTCGCGTGAAGAGATCTCCAAGAATGCCTTGCTAGCTTCGACCGGCATGACCAAACTGCTCCGCCCGGCGCCGCTCCCACCCGCGCGCGCCGGGCGGCTGCGTCCGGTACGCCGGCCGCTGCCCGGTGCGCGCGTCCGCGCCCTGGCACGGCTCCGGCTGCTGGCGTGGCCGCTCTACCTCCTCGCGCTGCTCCGGTACCTGCTCGTCTACGGGCTGCCCTACGCCAATGACGTGGTGTTCCTCTGGCTGATCGGCGCACTGCTGGCCGCCGCCGTGCACAGCGGCCACGGGCCGCGCGGGTTCCTGCTGGTGCTGCGGGACTGGGTGCCGGTGATGGCCGTCGTCTGGGCGTACTCGCTGCTGCGCGGCTACGGCGCGCACACCCCGTGGGGCCCGTACCTGTGGCCCCAGCTGCGCGCCGACGAACTGCTCGGGTTCGGCGGGACGTGGACCGTCCGGCTCCAGCACGGGCTCTACACGCCCGGCTCGCCGCAGTGGTACGACTACGCGGCGGTCGTCGTCTACCTGTCGCACTTCTTCCTGGTCTTCGTGGTGCTGGCGGTGCTCTGGCGCCGCCGTCACGACCGGTTCCGGCACCTGCTCACCTGCTACCTGGCACTGACCTTCGCCGGCTTCGCGACGTACCTGCTCTACCCCGCCGTGCCGCCGTGGCTCGCCTCGCAGCAGGGCCACCTGCCGGCGCTGACCCGGGTGGTGTCGGACGTGCTCACCGGCAGCGGTCTGCCCCGGGCCGGGTCGGTCTTCGAGAACGGCAGCCGGTTCGCCAACGACGTCGCCGCGATGCCCTCGCTGCACTCCGCGTACCCGGCGATGCTGCTGTTCTTCTTCTGGCCGACCGCCGGACGATGGCTGCGGGTGCTGCTCGTCGCGTACCCGCTCGCCATGGCGTTCACCCTGGTGTACGGCGCGGAGCACTTCATCGTGGACGTGCTGGCCGGCTGGTCGTACGCGGCGGTGGTGGTGTTCGGCGTGGGGTGGCTGCGGGCGCAGCGGCGGGCGACCGGCAGACTGGACGGGTGACGCCTGCGAAGCCCCCGGAGCCCGGACAGCCCGCCGCCGACGCGGCGGGGCCCGGACAGCCGGTGAAGCCCGTGAAGCCCGTGAAGCCGACCGCCGAACAGCTGCTCGCCGCCCGCGACACCACCATCCCGGACGTCGCCGCCCCCGGGCTGCGGGTGCTGTTCTGCGGCATCAACCCCGGGCTCTGGTCCGGCGCCACCGGCCACCACTTCGCCCGCCCCGGCAACCGCTTCTGGCCCGCCCTGCACCGCTCCGGCTTCACCCCTCGCCTGCTCCGCCCGGACGAGCAGGCCGAGTTGCTCGGCCTCGGCCTCGGCATCACCAACGTCGCCCCGCGGGCGACGGCGAAGGCGGACGAACTGACCGCGGACGAGCTGCGCGCGGGCGGCGCCGCACTCGCCGAGCGGGTGCTGCGGCTCCGCCCGCGCGTCCTCGCCGTCCTCGGCATCGGCGCGTACCGGACGGCCTTCGGGCGGCGGACGGCGGCCGTCGGGCCGCAGCCCGAGGGGATCGGGGAGACCGAGGTCTGGGTGCTGCCGAACCCGAGCGGGCTCAACGCGCACTACACGCCGGACGGCCTCGCGGAGGAGTTCCGGCGGCTGCGGGAGGCGGTGGAGTAGCCCGCCGGACAGGCCCTGACGGGCACGCCACCGTGCCCCGCGCACGCGTGCCTCGGGCGTTCACGCCGCCGCGCTCCGGGGCGTTCACGCGCGGAGGTACTCCAGGACCGCCAGCACCCGGCGGTGGGTCTCCCCGGCCGGCGGCAGGTCCAGCTTCATCAGGATGTTGCAATGACGATGTCCGGCGCGTGCGCGGCGACGGCCGCGTGCAGCGCCTCGGCGTCGCCAGCGGCGGGCGACCGGCAGACCGGACGGGTGACGCATCTCGGCGGCCGCCGGCGGCGTCGGCAGCGCCGCCGGGCAGTTCGCGCGGCTGCTCGGCGCCGGCCGGATCATCGGCAGCACCGGCTCCGCCGCCAAGGTGGAGCACCTCACCGATCGCCTCGGCTTCGACGCCGCGTTCGACTACCACGACGGCCCGATCGCCGCCCGGCTCCGCGAGGCGGCCCCCGACGGCCTCGACGTCTACCTCGACAACGTGGGCGGCGACCACCTCGAAGGCGCCATCGCCGCGTTGCGCGACCACGGCCGGATCGCCTGGTGCGGCGCCGTCGCCCAGTACAACCACCTCCAGGACCCGCCCGCCGCGCCGCGCAACCTGTACGACGTGGTCGGCAAGAGCCTGCGACTGGAGGGCTTCCTGGTCCGCAACCACCTCGACGCCCGCCCCGGGCTGTACGACTTCCTCGTCCCGCACCTGCGCTCCGGCGCGGTCGTCCCGGACGAGACCGTCGTCCGCGGCTTCGAGAACGTCGTCGACGCCTTCCTCGGCATGCTCCGGGGCGCCAACACCGGCAAGATGATCGTCCAGCTCACCGACGCGCCGTGACGGCCGGCGGGCGGCGGCGGACGCGTCCGTCCCGCGCCCGGACCACGCCCACGAGGTCCGCCCGACGGGCCCGTCCGACCGTGGCCGGGAGCCTCAGCGGCCGCCCCAGGGCTCGTCGGTCGAGACGATCTCGCGGCCCAGCGGCGTCAGCGAGACGGGGATCAGCTTGAGGTTCGCCCAGCCGAACGGGATCCCGATGATCGACAGGAACAGCGGGATGCTCGTGACCAGGTGCATCAGTGCCAGCCACCACCCGGCGAACACCAGCCAGATCACGTTGCCGACGCACGACGGCGCCCCCGCGTCCGGCCGCTCCACCGCCTTCCGCCCGAACGGCCAGATCACGAACCCGGCCAGGCGGAACGCGGCGATGCCGAATGGAATCGTAATAATAAGGACACAACAGATGATTCCGGCAATCGCATATCCAATGGCCATCCAGATGCCACAGAACAGCAGCCAGAGCACGTTGAGCACGAAACCGATCACCTTCATGTCCTCAGCCTCCCATGGTCTGCGTTCGGCGTCTCGCAGCTGAACCCGTCTGCCTGACGGGCGCTGGCAGCGCGCGCATCGGGGAGCATGGATGACGAGCGGCATCCCTCCGGCTGCACGGACCCCTCGACTCCGAAGATGGCGACGCACCCATCTGGCTGATCGACGGCGATCCCGCTCCATTTCCAGGCGGTGACGGTGCTGGGGAAGCGGTTGCGCGATCGGCCGGCCGCGCGTGGGCAATCGCCACGTGGGCGCCCAGCAGCCCACGATCTCCGTGACGTGGTCGCAGGGAGCCGATCTGACCCCAGCCGAGCGCGTTCGTCTCCTGCGCCTGCTGTTCGGTCCGCGCCCTGCAGGTCCTCGCGCTCGCGCGGAAACCGCAGCAAGCCGCGAGTAATTCGCATACCCTCGCCCCACATTGAGCGCCCCGGCGACGGCTGCAACCGTCCCGGGGCCGGCCGACTGTCTAGGAGTCGACGTGACGAATCCAAGCACACGCCTACGCGCCGCGACCGCTACGGTCACCCGCGCCACGACGCCGCGCGCCCTCCGGGCCGTGGACTACCTCCGGGTGAGCACCGAGGAACAGAAGCTCGGCTACGGCATCGCCAGCCAGGCGCGCAAGAACAGCCGCCACATCGCGAACAAGGGCTGGGACCACGTCGGCACGTACAAGGACGAGGGCGTCTCCGGCTCCAAGGAGATGGGCGAACGCCCGGACTTCGACCGGCTGATGGAGCAGGCGAAGCTCGGCGGGTTCGACCTCGTCGTGGTGGAGAAAGGTGACCGCATCGGCCGTGTCGGTCGGGCCTTCTGGCGCTGGGTCTGGGCGCTGGAGGACATAGGGATCTTCGTCGCCATCACCAACCGGAACATCGACAACACCACCCCCGAGGGCCGGGCGCAGATTCGGCGGGAAGCCGACTACGCCGAGACCGAGTGGGAGAACATCCGATCGCGCACCCAGGGCGGCCTCCAGGAGAAGGCCGAGGACCCCGGTTCGCCGCACATCGGCGGCCGGCCTCCGTACGGCTACCGGATCGAGGCGAAGGGCGTCAAGGGCGAGTCGCGGCTGGTAGTCGACGAGGCCGAGCGTGCCGTAGTGCAGCGCGTCCACGACATGGTGGTGATCGATGGGCTGAACCTGCGGCAGGCCGCCATCCGGCTCAACGCCGAGGGGATCAGCTGCCGATCGGGCCGCCCGTGGTCGGTGGCCAACCTCCGTGATCGGATCATGTCCCGGGCGGTGCTCGACGCCGAGCTGATCTTCCGCGGAGCGCACGCCAAGACCGACGCTGACGGCAGGCCGCTGTGGGGCGACTCCGTGACCATCACACTCCCGCGAATCCTGTCCGAGGACGAGGCCGCCACGCTCCGCCGGAAGGTCGCCGCCCGCGCGAAGACCAGCAGCCGCAACCGAGCGGTCTACCCGCTCACGGGCCGGCTGATCGGCCTCTGCAAGGCGCCGTACACCGGCATCAGCCGCGAGTCCCTCTCGTACGGTCGTCGCAACTATCGCTGTAGCGGCAAGGCCGACACCGTGCCCGGGCAAGGGGTCTGCGACTGCTCGTACATGGACGCCGAAGCGGTGGAGAAGCGCGTCTGGTCAGAGGTCGTCATCCTGCTCAGCGACTCGCAGAAGCTGGAAGCGCTGGCCGCCGAGTGGGTCGGCATGTCCGACGGAGATCAGGAGGCGCACGCCGAGCGGATCGCCGGCCTCGACCGGCAGATCGACGCCATGAAGGCGTCCATCGCCGCTGTGATCGTGGCTGCCGCCAAGCAGCAGCAGTCCCCGGACGCGATCGCCACCGCGACAGCGGCCCTCAACGAGGAGTTGCATCAGCTGGAGGAGATGCGCGCCGAGGCCGCCGCCTGGCTGGCCGAGGTCGAGGAGGCCGACCGCCGGGCCCGTGACCTCAAGGCGCTGGCCAACCCGGCTCAGCACCAGCTGGTGGGCATGAGATTGGAGGAGCAGAGCGAGGTACTCGGCCTGCTCGACGTGAACGTGTTCATCGAGGCGCCGGTTCCGGTTCGAGCCGGAGGCCACGTCTGCACCGTGCAATCCTGGTACAAGTCGGCCGGAGTGAACGTCCCGGCGGCCGACCTGTCGGACGACCAGTGGGCGATGGTCTCCCACCTGCTCCCCGCCGGCCGACGCGACCGCGTTCGTCGCTCGGTCGACGCGATCTTTGCCAAGGCCCGGACCGGCGGTTCCTGGCCGACGCTCCGCGAGGAGTACGGATCGACGAGCACTGCCTCGAAGTACTTCAACGAGTGGGTGGCGCAGGGAGTCTGGGCCGAGGTGGACAAGGCGCTCGCGAAGGTGGAACGAGTGCCACTGCCCGAGGTCGACCTCCTGCCGCCTATGCGAATCGGTGGGCGCCCTCTCACGGTGGGCGGTCGGCGCCTATGACCGATCATCCCCGGTGCCGGCGCGTCCACGCGAGCCGGCGGGGAGGTCAGCGGTCGGAGGTGCGGCAGCGCGGGGGGAAGGAGGTGTCGCCGTTGGCGTCGGCCAGGAAGAAGACGTCGACGTCGACCACGTCGGAGGCGCTGTCACCGGTCCAGTAGCCCTTCTTGGGGGCCTTGCCGAAGACGGTGGAGAGCCTGCCGTTGATGATGTCGTTGACCTTCCGGGCGGCGTCCTGGCCGGCGTTGACGTCGGGGGCGTGGCCGAAGGAGAGGACGAAGCCGGCCGTGCGCCGCTCGACGCCGGCCGCCCGGAGCAGGCCGTCGAGCTGGCTGGCGACCTGGTCGGCACCGCCGCCGGCGCCGAGGGAGGCGTAGCCGACGTTGACGGTGAAGCGGCAGGGCTGGGTGACCAGGCCGCGTTCGGCGGCCCTGGTCGCGGTCGGGGACGGGGCTGCGGACGTGGCCGTCGGGCCGGTGACCGACGCGGACGGGGTGGCCGAGGCCTCCGGCGGCGGGGCGGGCAGGGCGCTGAGGGCCACCACGAGGAGCACCAGGAGCAGGTCGGCGAAGAGCCAGCCGGCCAGCAGCATCGTCCGGCCGCCGCCGGGGGGACCGCTCCGGCGGGCGGCGGTCACAGCAGGCCTCCCGGTGCGGCGCCCGGACCGGGGACGCCGTCGGCGCGCCGGCCGCCCCACGGGCTGTCGCGGGAGTCGATCCGCTCCACCAGCTGCCAGATGCTCCGGGTGGAGTCGATCAGGTACTCGGTGCGCTCGGTGAAGACCTGGACGGCCTCGCCGAGCGTCTGGGCGAGGTCGCGGACGGCGGCGACGGCGAGGTCGTGACGGTGGATCTCGTCGCCGGAGATCTCCTGGGTCCGGCGCAGCTCGGCGACGAGGTTCTCCAGCGCGGCACGGAGCCTGACCTCGTCGCGGGCGAGCTCCTCCCGCAGGGCGAGGAAGGCCTCGAAGGTCCGGCTCGGCGTGGTGAGCGACTCGGCGGCCCGGGTCAGGCCCGCGGCGGCCGTGTTCCAGCTGTCGAGGGCGCCCTGGAGCCGGGAGGCCGGCCCGGAGTCGAGGGCCGCGGTGATCTCCTCGGCGGTCCGCCGCAGCGCGGACTCCAGCTGGGTGGTGCTGGCCGCGACCCGCTCGGCGACGCCGTGCAGCCGTCGGGCGTCGACCGGGGCGGTCGGCGCCGGCAGCCGGGTGGCGAGCAGGAAGGTGACCAGGGCGAGGTCGGCGGAGAGGAGCTGGCGGCGGCGGTCGAGCGCCGGGCCGGTCCGGCGGGAACGGAGCAGGTGCACGACGAGGGTGAGCACGACCACGGCCGCGATCAGCAGGACGATCTGGAAGGCGGCGTCCCCCAGGGTGGCGGTGGTGGCCGTGGCCGATCCGGCCTTCGGGAAGCCCTTGGTCCAGGCGAGCAGGAACTGGTCGCCGCCCGGGCTGTCCCGGTAGGCGGAGAGGGCGCTGCCCAGGCGCCACCACATCAGGCCGATGGGCGCGAACACGAGCACGTCCCGCAGCACGCTCAGCCAGCCCTCGGCGCCGTGCCACTGGCGGGTCGGCGGGTCCGGCAGCAGGACCTCCGCCGGGTAGGCGCGGACCAGGTCGACGCCGGCCAGGGCGGTTCCGCCGGCTTCGAGTTCGTCGGCGATGAGGTCGACGACGGGGATGCCGCCGGGCGACGCCGTCCGCCGGATCCGTCCGGCGATGCCGCCCAGCTCGTACCGGACTTCAGGTGCGGGCGTTGACACGCAGGTGCCTCTCTCTTCGGGGCCGCGCGGGCTCAGGGGTGCGCGGGCCTCAGGGGTGCGCGGGCCGGCGGCCGTGCCGGGTCCGGGGCGTCACAGCCGCCCCATCAGGGAGGCGACCAGCAGGACGAGCAGGACGGCCAGGGTCACGGTGCCCAGCACGAAGCCGACCAGCTCCAGCGCGCCCGACCGGGCGCGGCCGCTCACCGGCCGGCGCTCACGGCCGCGGCGGCCCCGGTGACGGTCGTGGTCGTGGTCGTGGTCGTGGTGGTGGTCGTGGTGACGGTGGTGGTCGTGGTCGTGGTCCGGCCGCGCCTCCGGTGAGGGCGGGGCGGACGGGGGCGCCTCCGGCGGTGACGCCGGGAGCGGAGGCGCGGACGGGGCCGGCCGGCCGGCGGGATGCTCCGGGAACGGCCCGGACCGCCGCCGGGCGTCGAGCTTGGCCTGCTTCCTGGCCTCCCGTGCGCCGCGCCGCTCGGCCTGCCGCTCGGCGCGGGACGGCCGCGCGTACGGGTCCGGGCGGGGGCCGGCCGGCGGGTCCGCCGGGGGTGCGGGGTGCCCCGCCGGCCCGGATGGGTGGACCGGCCGGGGCAGGTACCCGGAGTCGGACGAGGTCAGCTCGTGCGAGGGATGCGCCGGGCCGGGCGGATGAGCCGTCTCGTGGCGGTGGGCCGGAGCGGGGTCGTGGGCCTGAGCCGCCCGGGCCGGAGCGGGCGACGCCCCGCCCGTCGGCGCGGGTCCGGCCGGCCGGGCGGGGACGGGCCGCCGCCAGCCCTCGGCGGGCAGCAGACCGTGCTCCCGGAAGTAGCGGTCGGCCGCCTCCCGGGCCACCCGGTCCTGCGCCGCACCCTCCCGGGCGAGCGACCGCAGCGCGGCGAGCATCGCCGGGGTGGAGCGGCTCCCCGCCTCGCGCAGCAGCCAGACCACGGCGTCCTCGTCCAGCGGCTGTCCGAAGGCCGCCCGGAACAGCTCGCGGTGGCAGTCGAGTTGGCGGGTCCGGTCGTGCCCCGCGATCCTCGGCACCTCCTCGGTCAGCAGGTACCCGCCGCGCAGCTGCTCCTGGACGGCGCGGAAGTCGTGCACCGACTGGGTCGGGCCGCCGTGCGCGAGCGCCTCGTCCACCCGGTCCGGCAGCACCTCCGTCAGCAGCCAGCGGGCGGCTGCGGGGTCGCGTTCGCGGGCGCGGTCGACGGCGAACCGGAGCAGCCGTCCGGAGGAGGTGGCGGCCAGGGCCCGCTCGGCGGTGAGCAGCCGGGTGTCGACCCCGATGACGAGGGCGCGGGCCAGCAACCGGGCGTGGGCCGGCCGCTCCAGGTCCAGTCCGCCGTGCGGGGTGAGGTCGAGCACGATCCGGGCGACCACCGTCGGGGAGGGGCCGTCCGCCCGGACCCGGCCGACCAGGGTCCGCACGTGCCCGGACAGGTCGTCGTCCAACGGCGCGGTGAGTCCGGCCCGGACGGCCTCGTACTCGACCACCGAGCGCAGCTGCGGGTGGCGCCCCGAGCGCGGGCTGGTCCGGCTCCAGCGGCTCAGCAGCCGTTCGAGCAACTCGGCGGGGCGTTGGCGAAGTTCGGCCGCGATCGACTCGACCAGCTCCACCGGGTAGCCGGACGGCCGGCCGCGGTACTCGTGGGCGAGCGACTGCAGGGCCGTGTCGTCGAGCAGCGGGTCGACCAGGCCGCCGGGGTCCGCGATCCGGCCGTCGCGGACCGGTACCGAGCGGCGCCACACCTCGGCGTCGCTGAGCGAGCGCAGCGGGGCGCCCGGCCGGACCCGGGCCACCGCCCGCCACCCGGAGCGCTGGTAGAACTCGGCCAACAGGGCGGCGAACGCGCCGAGTTCGGCTTGGGCGCCGACCGCGGCAGGCACCGGGGCGCCGAGTTCGAGCCGGCGCCGGTCCGGGATGTACAGCGAGCGCTTCGGCGGGCCGACCAGGAAAACCACCCGTGGCTGGTGCCGGCCGATGTCGGTGCTCTCCCGGCTGGCGAAGGTCCACGGGCGGGCCGGGTCCTCGCCGAGGATGTCGACCAGGGCCGTCATCAGGCCGAGGGCCCGCGAGGACGAGGCGACGGCCCGGGCGGCAGCGGCCGCTTTCGGCTCCTCGGCGCGCGCGGCGTCGGTGCCGGCCGCGGGCTCGGCGGGCGCGGGGCCGTCGGAGTCGCCCGGGGCCGCCGTGCGCTCCTCCCGGCTCGCCTCCGCCCGGCCCGTCTCCTCCCGGCTCGCCTCCGCCCGGGCCGACTCCGCCCGCCCCGCACCGGACGCGATCACCGAGAAGTCGGCCTCCGGCTCGCCCAGCACCCGGGCGAGCAGCGCCGCCAGCTCGGCCGCCGGCAGGGCGGCCGCGGCCTCCCGGAGCCGCGCGAGGCCGTCGTCCGCGCGCTCCTGCAGCTCGTCCCCGTCGAGGACCGGCAGCCTGGTCCCGGCCGGCGGCAGTGCGCTCGCCCAGCCCGGCCAGGCGGCCAGGCCGAGCGCCGTCCTGGCGTCGAACAGCTCCGGGGCGCCGACCAGCACATGGGTCAGGGTCGCCCCGGGGCGGCCCAGGATGTTCGAGGCGGGCAGCTTGCGCAGGACGGCCGCCTCGCCGTCGAGGACGAGGTACGCGAGGCTGGCATCGCCGGCGTTCTCCCCGGCGGCCTCGTGGGTCGCCCAGACGTGCTCCAGCCGCTCGGCCCAGCGGTCGATGGTGGCCGGTCCGGAGTGCGCGATCGGACGCACCCCGGCGTTGCCGCCGGAGTCCCGCTCCGCCCAGCCGTACAGGATCTGGTGCACCGGCTGCTCCGGGCCGCGGCCCGGCGAGCCCGTCCCGGCCCCGTTCACCGGTCCCCCCTCCGGCCCGCCGGGCTGAGCTTGTCGCGCTCCAGGACGCCGCTCATGGCCAGCAGGCTGAGCAGGGGCTTGAGCGTCCGCCGTGGTTTGAGGAGTTCCAGCGGGAAGGTCTCGCCGTCGCCCTCCAGGACGGCCTTGGTGCCGGTCGCGGTGGCGAAGTGCAGGGTGGAGTCGGCGCAGCGCACGAAGGGGGCCAGCCAGCCGCCGGCCTCGACGGTCCACAGGAAGGCGTAGGCGTCCTCGCTCTCCTCCTCCACCGTGCCGAGGTCGAACTCCTCCTGGTCGTCCTGGCCTCCCCGGGGGAACCACCGGCCCACCAGGTCCTCGGTGTGCCGCAGCAGGTCGCACTTGCCGATCACCACGACCGCCGGGACCGGCAGGAACGCGCTGCCCTCGAAGCCGCGGATCCGGGCGAGCTTGTCGAGCACGATCCCGAACGAGGGATCGCCGGTGACGGAGCCCCCGGCCCCTCCCAGACGGCGGATCCGGGCCGGGTCCACCACGAAGATGAGCCCGTTGACGGCCCCGAGGAAGGGGGTCTCGGACTCGTGCGAGGCGAGCCACTCGCCCGACACGTCGAAGAAGGCGATGGCGGTGTCCCGGCCCGTCCGCCGGTTGTGGACCCAGAACGCGTCGGTGAACTCGGGCGGGGCCGGCCTGGTCCCGAGCAGCCCCTGCCCGTTGTCCAGGAAGGGGCGGACCTGTTCACGCATGTACTGGTCGTGCATGGCGAGGTCGAGCGCGCCGACCGACAGCCCGATCCGGGTCATCCGCGCCGCGTCGCAGAACATGCCGATCATGGCGGCCAGCAGGTGCGTCTTGCCGCTCGCGGACTCCCCCACCATGCCGATCACCAGCGGCTCGCCGAAGTCCCCGTAGCGGCCGGGCAGGGCGTGCTGGGAGGAGCCGGCCGAACCGGGGCACATCCGGTAGACGTTCAGCCGCCGGTGGTTCCACTGGATGTCGTCCTCGTCCGGGCGGCGTTCCAGTCGCTCGTAGGTGCCGGCCGGGGTCATCACGACCTCCTCGGCCGCCGACCAGTCGATCAGACGGAGGCAGATCGGGCATCTGACCGTGGTCACGCCCTCCCCTTTCGTGTGCTGCGGGCCGTTCGTGGGGCGCGGGCCGTTCGTGGGGCGCGGGTGGGGCCGGGGGTCATCGGATCACCAGGACGGCCACGGCCGCCGCCGCCAGCAGGACGACGGACACGGCGCCGCCCACCACCCTGGGGCCGAGGTCCAGGAACCGGTCGAGTGGTTTGCGGCGGACCACCCCGGAGTACCCCCCGTACGAGCGGTGTGGCGGCCCGTACGACCCGGGGGTGCCCTGCACCCCCGGGTACGGCCTGCGCTGCGGGCGCGGCAGGGGCGGGGCCGCCGGCGGCGGGCCGGCGGCCACCGTTGTGCGGAACGCCTCCTGCTGACGGCGGATCTCGCGGAAGTCGGCGCGGGCCTGCCGCTCCCGCTCGCCCGGGTCGGGGCGGGGGCCCGGGCCGAACGGATGGTCGTGAGGTCGCCCCGGACGGCGGGAGCGCAGCGTGGCCGCGGTGGGGCGCCGCCCGGAGTCCTCGACGAAGACGCCGTCGAGCAGGGAACGCAGTGCGGTGTCCTGCAGGCCGGCCTGGTGGGCCAGGTGCGCCGCCGGGCCGAGCTCCTCACCGGTGGCGAGCCGGAAGATCAGGGCGCCGGCCGAGTAGACGTCGTCCTGGTGGCTGGTGTTGCCGTGGCCGGCCGCCTGGTCCGGGCAGCGCCACGGGTCCGCGCCCACCGGCCCGCCGCGCGGCACGCCCTCGTCGGTCATCGAGCCGAGGTCACGGAGCTGGATCCGCGAGCCGTTCCACAGGACGCTGTCGGCGCTGACCGCCCGGTGGACCAGCCGCTCCTTGTGCAGCACGGCGAGGGCATTCAACAGCCCGTCGATCATCTCGCCCAACTCGGCGGGCCGTATCGGCAGTTGGTGGTCGCGAGCGGACAGCGGCCGGCCACTCTCGGCGACCAGGAGCTGCGGCGCGTGCGCCTCGGTCCGGTAGCCCAGCACCCGGATGAGCTCCGCCGGATAGCTGCGCTCCCCGAGCCTCCTGATCAACTGCCTTGACATGCGCAGGGACTGGGCCAGCTGCCGACGCGCCTCATCGGTGAAGGCGACCAGGAGCACCACCCGCTCGCCGCCCCGGTGGACGAGCACCCCGGTGCGCTCGCGGAAGCCGTTCCGCACCCGTTCGCCCGGTTCGAACTCGACCACGAAGACGGCCTGCCGGTCAGGCCCCGACCCTCCGCACTCGATCAACTCAAGCCGTTCGGACACTCCCCGCCCCCAGGCATGCTCGGACCCCCGGGCTCGTCCGGGACCGGTACTGAAAGTACACCTCCGGCACGGTTTTCCTGCGTAGGATTCGGCATCAACTCATAACGTTTGAGGGGAGGGTGATTGATCATCAGCGCTCAGTGGGACCTCATGCGCCGGGAGCGGGGATTCGCCCTCCTGGGCCGGCTGTTCACCGACCAGACCGCCTGCCAGAACCTCCTGGAGGACGTGGGGGTCAGCCTGGCCGACGTGCCCGCGTTCGGCCCGCTGGCGCCGGCCGACTGGTGGCGGCAGGTCTGCCGGCTGGTGGCGAACGGCCGCTTCGAGCACGTCGACCTGGCCGGGCTGCTGGCCGCCGCCGCGGACCAGTTCCCCGCCGGCGGGGAACTGCGGCGCCTGGCCGGCCTGCTCGCCGACGCCGACCGGCCCGGCGCCGGCTCCGGCCGCCCGTTGCGCATCCTCTGCCTGCTGGCCGGCCCGGTCGGCGAACCGGCGCTGCGCCTCGGCGAGGAGCTGCGCCGGATCATGCACGCCGTCGACGCCTCGGGCGGCCGGCTGGAGCTCACCGTGCAGCCGGCCGCCCGGATCGCCGACCTGCTGCCGCTGCTCCGGCGGGCCCGCCCCGACCTGCTGCACTTCGCCGGCCACGGCACGGCACTCGACGGCCTGGTCTTCGAGGACGCCGAGGGCCTGCCGGCCACCCTGCCGGTCGAGGCGCTCGCCGGGGCGCTGGGGGCCTTCGGCCGGCTGGAGTGCGTCCTGCTCAGCTGCTGCTGGTCGGCCGGCCACTCGGACGTGCTGGCCGCCCGCAGCCGCCTCGCCATCGGCACCGAGGCCGAGCTCGGCGACCGGGCCGCGGTGGAGTTCAGCGCCGGCTTCTACGACGCGCTGGCCGCCGGGAGCACCCCGGCGCGGGCGTACACCGAGGCCGTGGCCGCCGTCCGGCTGCTCGGCCTGCCGACGGACGGACTGCACCGGTATCCGACGGAAGAGGTGCCCGCGTGACGACGCCGCAGAGCCCCGACGGCACGGCCACGGCCGGTGGCACCCCGGGCGGCCCGCCGCCGGGGACCGGCGTCGAGGCGGCCTTCAACCTGGGCCTGGTCCAGGGCAAGGAGCCCGGTTCCTCCGGGGTGGACGGCCCGGCGCCCACCCGGCGGGAGTCGCCCTGGGTCCGCACCTGGCGGCCGCCCGGCGCGACCCGGCGGCTCCCCTGCCTGGTCTGCGGGCACACCTTCCGCCGGGGCGACCAGGTGTACCTGCGCTACGACGCCGACCACCGGCTGGTCGAGGTCACCCACCACATGCCCCAGCTGCCGTGCAGCGGGCTGGTCCAGGAGGCGGCGCAGACGGACCCGCGGGCCGCGGCGGACTTCTTCCGCGGGGTCGACCTCGGCGACCCGCTGCCGGACGAGGTGCACGTCACCCGGCTGATGCCCGGCGACCCCGTGCTGTCCGGCCCGGAGCACGTCCGCTGCTTCGTCTGCGCGCACAGCCTGCGCCCGTTCGAGTCGGCGGTGATCTGCCCCTGCGACCCCGATCCCGTCTCCCCCGGCTGCCGGACCAGCGCCCACCAGGACCCGGCCCGCGGCCTCACCTGCTACGAGGACTGGCAGCCCGGCCTGGAGGTCACCCGGTGCCCGATGAACTTCCAGCCGAGAAAACGGGGTTGAGGTGGACAGGTTCGCCCGCCAGCGGCTCGTACCGGGCTGGGACCAGGACCGCCTGGGCCGGTCCCGGGTGATCGTCTGCGGCATCGGTGCCCTGGGCAACGAGGTGGCCCGGCTGCTCGCCCTGGCCGGGGTCGGCCACCTGCTGCTCTGCGACCCCGACGTGGTGGCCGAGTCGAACCTCAGCCGCACCCCGCTGTTCCGGCCCGCCGACGTCGGCCGGCCCAAGGCGGAGGCGGCCGTCCCCGAACTGCTCGCCCTGAATCCGGGGATCCGCGTGGCGCCCCGGACGGCCGCCCTGGCGGAGGGCGTCGGACTGGCCGAACTCCGGGACGCCGACCTGGTGGTGAGCTGCCTGGACAGCGTCGCCGCCCGGGTCCAGCTGGCCAGCCGGTGCAACCAGGTCGGTGTGGACCTGCTCGACGGCGGGACGAACGCCTGGGGCGGCGAGGTCCGCTACTACCGCACCGGGGAGGACTGCTACGGCTGCGCCCTGACGCCGGGCCGGCGGGCCGTCGAGGACGACCCGTGGAGCTGCGGCGCCGCGGCCCGGACCACCGTGGCCGGCGCCACCGCGCCGGTCTCGGCGCTGATCGGCTCCTGGATGGCGGCCACGGCGGTCCGGCTGCTGCTCCTGCTGGAGACGGAGCCCGGGATCCTCCGGGTGGACGCCGCGGGCCGGCAGGCCGGCCCGGTGTCCGTCCGGCGCGACCCGGACTGCCCGCTGCACCGCCGGATCCCGCCCGGGGCGGTGCAGCGGGTGGCACTCACCCACCGCGCCACGGTGGCCGAGCTGCTCGCCGCGACCGCCCCCGGGGAGACCGTGCTGGCCTGGGCACCCGTGCGGATCCCGGGACAGCGGGCGGCCGACGCGACCGCCGGGTCCACCAAGCTCGCGGACGCGCCGCCGCAGGCCCGGCTCGCGGACGTCGCGGTGGCCCCGCGCGAGATCCTGCCCGTGATCGGCCGCGGCCCCGACGGCGCCCGCACGGTCCGCTATCTGGAACTGTCCGGCGAAGAGGAGGAGGCGTCCCGGTGACGGACGAGCAGAGAGAACGCAACCGCAAGGCCCTGATCAGCCTGCTGGCCCTCCTCTACCGCGAGGAGGGCCGGGCCACGGCCGTGCTGGACGACATCCACTGGCCGGCCAATCTGCCGGCCTGGAACGGCGCCAACGGCCCCGCGTTCGCCTGGCGCGTGGTCATCGAGCAGCTGGAACTCGGCGTCCTGGACAGCGGAATGGTCCGCCTGATGACGCGGGTCCGCGAGGACTACACCGGCAACCCCGACGTCCGGCGCCACCTGGAGCGGCTCCGGGCCGAACAGGCCGCGCAGGAGGCCGAGGAGGAGCGGTTCCAGCGCCCGGCCGCGGCCGCCGCCGTCCGCCCGGACGACTCCGACGGCACGCACCGGACGGTGGAGTTCTCCGGCAGCACCGACCACCGGACGCTGCTGCAGCTGGTGCGGGACCGAATCGACCCGCAGGCCACCCAGATCTACATCGGCGGCCAGCACTCCGCCGTCCAGGTCTCGGCGATGCCGCCCGGCGGGCTGGAGGAACTGCGCGAACGGGCCCGGGCCGTCGACCCGAACGTGGAGACCTACTACGGCGAGTACGACTTCCAGCCGGCCCTGCTGACCCTGGAGGTCCAGGGGCCCGACCGGCAGCTCTTCCGCATGCCGCACGTCCCCAACACGGCGCTGCCGCGCGACATCGTGCCCGCGGTCTGGGCCCAGTACCGGGACGAGCAGTCCCGCACCCCGCAGGGCACGCCGGTGCGCAGTGTGATCGACCACCGGGACGCCAACGGCGAGGCCACCCGGCTGAACCCGGACATCCCGCTGCACCGGCAGAACATCCGCACCGGGGCCCGGCTGGAGCTGTCCTCCGAGTCCACCGCGGGCGTGGACCCCGAACTGCGGCTGGAGGCGATCCAGATCGCCTGGGACGAGATCGCCCAGTTCGCCGCCGGCCACCCCGCGTTCCGGCTGGTCGGCACCGACAACGAGGACGTTCCGGAGGTCTTCACCGTCGAGCTGGACGTCACCGGTTTCGCGCTGCCGGAGGCCCTCGCCTTCGCCGAGCCGACGCCCGACCGGCTCATCCTCCAGCCCGAGTTGATCCACCACCACCGGCTGGAGCTCCGGCTGCCCACCGAGTTCCCGGTCAGGCCGCCGAGCGTGATCTGGCTGACCCCGGTCTTCCACCCCAACATCCGGCGGGCCGCCGTCGGGCCGCGCATCGTCTGCCTCGGCCCGCTGACCGAGGACTACAAGCCCGACTCCAGCCTGTACGACCTCTGCCAGCACGTGGTCGACATCGCGAGCTACCTCAACTACGGGATCCTCTCCGACAACAGCGTCGTCTTCGACGACGAGAGCCTGGTCAACGAGCTGCTCCTGAACGGCAACTACTTCGACCGGGGCGCGGCCTTCTGGGCCTTCTCCGACGAGGGCCAGGAGCAGATCGACGCCATCGGGGGCCGGACCCTGGAGTCGCGGGCCGGCCTGGTCCCGGCGGACCGGCCGCCGATGCCACTCCAGATCACCGCCTGGGAGGAGAGCCGGGATGAGCGCTGACCCGAGCGCCGGTTCGGCCATGATCGTCCTGTACAAGGGCCGGAGCTTCGAACGCGCCGCGACCGTCCCGCTCAGCGGGATGGTCGTCGCCGCCCTGCAGTCGCACCTGCCCGCGCTGCAGGCACCGACCCGGCTCTCCGTCCGGCTGCGGTTCCTGGCCCGCCCCGACCCGCGGGTGATCGAGGGGCCGCCGGTCCTGCACAACCTGCGCAGCCAGATCGGGCAGATCCACGTCGAGATCGGCGCCCAGGGCCGGCCGGTCGTCCGGGAGGTGTTCAGCGTCCGGGAGCTGCTGGGCGAGATCCTGCTGCGGACCGTCGCGGAGCTGGACCCGGAGGCCGAGGAATGGGGCTACTGCCTGGAGCACCCCCGGCTCGACCGGTACGACCTGCACCGCCCGACGCCGCCGGTCGAGGGCAGCATGGAGATCGACCTGCGGGACACCCGGCCCGGCCTGACGGTCAGCACGGTCGAGGCCGACCCCGTGCCGCTCGCCGAGCCCGACGAGTTCGGCATCGACCCGGCCCGGGTCGGGCAGGTCGGCATCCTGCTCGGGCACGAGCTCCGCGAGCAGCTGGCGACGATGCCGCTGTCCACCCGGCTGGAGGAGGGCGGCTTCCTGCTCGGCCGGCCGCACCGGCTCGCCCCGTCCGACGGCGCCCCGGGCGGGGAGCGCTACCTGCTGGAGGTGTCGGCGATCACCCCGGCCGAGCACTCGGGCGCCTCGGTCTCCCACTTCACCTTCACCGGCGACTCGTTCCGGGAGGTGAACCGGCGGCTCACCGAGTCCGAGCGGGACGAACAGCTCGTCGGCTGGTACCACACCCACCTGTTCAGCGGCCGCACGTCCGGGCTGTCGAGCATCGACGTGGACATGCACCACGGGACCTTCCGGCAGCCCTGGCAGGTCGCCGCGCTGATCAATCTGACCTCCGAGGAGCGGCTGCTGCGCTTCTACCGGTGGGCCGACCAGGAGATGCGGGAATGCGCAGTGTGGGTGGGCGATGAGCGCGGCCGATACCGCTTTGCGGGTACTGCTCTGGACTATGCGGCCTGACGCGGCCGCCCTCCCCGAGGGCCGGCTGCGGCACCCGCTCGACCTCGCCGACCCCGGCCCGGACACTGCCTCCCTCACCGCCACGCTGGCGGCCCGGACGGCGGCCCGGCTGCGGCTGGACCGGCTGGCCGCGGCGGAGCGGCGACCGGTGGGCGTCGGCGCGGTCCTGACGGCCGCCGCCGTGGGCGGCCGGGCCGAGCCGGCCGCCACCGCCCTGCTCACCGCCGTCCCGCCGTCCCGCTCGTTCTGGGACGTCCTGGCCTGCCACGGGGTGGCCGGCCCGGTGCTGGGCCTGCACCGCGGACAGCTGGAACGGCGGTTCGCCGAGGCCCTGCTGGACGTCTCGCCGCTGACCGGGGTGCTGGACCGGCCCGGCGGGCGCACCCGGGCGGCGGCCGAGGAACTGCTGGTCGACGTCCTGCTGAACGACCCGCAGGGCCGCCGCACCGTCGCCTCGGCCTGGGCCGAACCACCCGCCTCGCCGGCCCAGGCGCTGTGGCGCGGCGGGATGCTGGACCGGCTGCGCCTGACGGACACCGCGTTCGTGCTGAACGTCTACGAGACCGCGATGCTGCTGCACCGCCCCGGCCACCTCGCCCGGGTCGAGGAGGCCCGTGCCGCCCTCGCCCCGCCCGCCGACCTGGACCGGGCCCGGCCGGTCGCCCGCTGGTGGTCGGCGCTGGCCAAGCTGGAGCGCTCGCGCCGGCGCCTGCTGCGCGAACGCCCGGGGCTCCACTCCGACTACCTCGCCGGTGTCCGCCTGCACTGGCAGCTGACCCGCCTGGAGGCCCTGCGGTGACCCGGATCCGACCCCTGCCCGTGGTGGTGCCCGACGAGGACGCCCTGCGCGCCCTGCGCCGCCTGCCGGGCACCGTCACGGTGGCCGAGGCCCTCGGCACCGGCCCGTACCTGCTGCTCGCCCCGCTCCGCCCCGACTGGGCCGGGCTCCCGCTGACCGGCGTCCGGCTGGAGCCGGCGCTGCGCCACGAGCTGGCCGGCAACACCCCGGTCTACCTGCCGCCCCCGCCCGCCGGGCCGGACCATCCGCCGGGGCCGGGACCCGGGACGGGATCGGGGACGGAACCGCCGCCCGGCCTGCGGAAACAGCCCGCCGGACCCCCGCCACCGGACCGTCCGCAGACCCTCGACGAGGCCACCGCCAGCCGGATCGCGCACCGCGCCGACATCGCCCGGGTGGCCTCGCTGCTGCGGGCCGGGCTGTCCGTCCTGGTGGTCGCCGAGAAGTCGGTGGTGCCGCACCTGTGGCGGGAGATGGCCCAGCGCGCCGCGCTGCGGCCGGCCCTGCTGGAGCAGGAGGAGCGGGAGGAGGAGGCCGAGCAGCCCGAGGGCCTGGTGCCGGTCCAGCAGAACCAGCGGCAGCGGCTGCTCGCCCGGCTGCGCACCCTGACCCGCACCCTCAAGTCCGACCAGGTGCTGGTGGTGCAGCACCTGGACCTGCTCGCGGGCGGGACGGACGGCACGCTGTCCGGCGAGTCCCGGGAGCTCACCGGCCTGGTGCACGCGGCGCCCGAGCAGATCCTGCTGGCCTTCGTCGCCCCGTCGCTGTCGGTGCCGGAGGTCCTGGCGGAGCGCTTCAGCGCCCGGGTGGTGATCACCGGCACGCCGCGGACCGTGCCCGACGCGGAGGGCGGCGCGGAGGTCCCGCTCGGGGTCGCGCTGGTCACGACCGCGGAGGCCGAGCGGTTCCCGGGCTTCGACGCCGACGACTTCTACAAGCACGTCGCCGGGATGAACCCGGTGCTGCTGCGCCAGGCGATGCGGTACGCGATGGACGCCCACCCCGAGGGCGCGGCCACGCCCCGCGAGCTCTACCGCACCATCCGGGCCTTCAAGGCGCAGCTGGCGACCAACTTCGAGGTGCCGGACGTCGGCTGGGAGGACATCGCCGGCTACGACACCGTCAAGGCCGAGATCCAGCGCGCCGTGGACATCATCATGGGCCACCACCAGGTCCCGCCGGAGTACGAGGCGCTGCGCGGCCGGCTGATCCCCAAGGGCTTCATCTTCCACGGCCCGCCGGGCACCGGGAAGACGCTGTTCGCCAAGGCGATCGCCAACCGGATGGGCGGGACCATCCTGGTGGTCTCCGGGCCCGAGGTCACCGACAAGTACGTCGGCGAGAGCGAGCGCCGGGTCCGCGAGATCTTCGCCGACGCCCGCCGCAACGCGCCCGCGGTGATCGTCTTCGACGAGTTCGACTCGATCGCCGCCCGCCGTTCCGGCACCAACGACGGCGCGTCGCGGGCCGGCAACGCGCTGGTCGCCCAGATCCTCACCGAGATGGACGGGTTCCGGCCCGACCTGCCGGTGCTGGTGATCGGCACCACCAACCGGCTGGACATGATCGACGAGGCGCTGCTGCGCCCCAGCCGGTTCCAGAGCATCGACATCGGCCTGCCGGACGACGAGACCCGGCTGGCCATGGTGCGGCTGCACGCGGGCAAGTTCGGGATCGACGTCGGCCGCGGGGTGGACCTGCTGGTCGCCGACGCGATGCGCCACCGCAACGGTGACGACATCCACTCGGTGTTCCGGGACGCGTTCGTCGCCGAGCACTTCCAGGACCCGCCGGTGCCGCCGGACGCCGAGCAGCTGGGCCGGATCGTGGGCCGGCTCAAGCGGTCGATCCGGGAGCGGCGGATGGCGGGGCACTCATGAGCCGCGGTCGAGGGGGAAGAGCATGACGTGGGGTCCGGAGATCGTCGGGACCGTCCGGGACCTCGACTACGCCCGCCGGGAGCTGGGCCGGCGGTTCGTCGGCCGGGAGCGGGCGGTCGAGCTGCTGCAGCTCGCGGTGGTGTGCCGGGAGCACGCGCTGCTGCTCGGCGCGACCGGCACCGCGAAGAGCGCGCTGATCGCGGCGATGGCCCGGCAGATCGAGGCGAGCCGGTTCAGCTACCTGCTGACCAGGTTCACCGAGCCGTCGGAGCTGTTCGGCGCGCTGGACTTCGGCGCCTTCCAGCAGGGCACCTACCGGGTGCTGACCGAGCGCATGCTGCCGGCGTCCGAACTCGTCTTCCTGGACGAGGTGTTCCAGGGCAGCAGCGCCATCCTCAACGCCCTGCTGACGCTGCTCAACGAGCGGCGCTTCCACAACGGCGCCGAGGTGTGCGGGACGCCGCTGGTCAGCCTGCTGGGCGCGTCCAACGAGATACCGGAGGACCCCGGACTGAAGGCCTTCGCCGACCGCTTCCTGCTCCGCCTGGAGGTGGCGCCGGTCGCGGCGACCCGGCTGGACGACCTGCTCGCGGTGGGCTGGGAGCACGAGCGGGAGCGCGCGGAGGACCTGCACCCCTGGCACCGGCCCGCGGGTCCGCCCCGGACGGACGGCGACCTGTCCGCCGTGGTCTCGATGCGCCGGCTCGCCGCCCTGACCCGTGCGCTGTTCGAGGTCCGTCTGGACCAGGTGCTGCCGGTCCACCACGAGCTGGTCCAGGAGCTGCTGGTCCAGGGCGTCGAGCTGTCCGACCGGCGGCTGGTGCGGAGCCTGAAGCTGGTCGCCGGCGCCGCGCTGCTGCGCGAGGCCGACACCGCCACCCCGGCCGACCTCTGGCCGCTGGCCCACATCTGGACCGACCCGGCCGACCGGGCGGTGGTCGAGCAGTCGGTGCACGCCACGGTCGAGCGGCACGGCGGGGCGCGGCGGGAGCGGGCCGTCTCCGCGGCGGAGCTCCTGGCGGACGCCCGGGCGGTCGCCGACCCGCTGCTGGAGCGGCGGCCCGTCAACGACGACGTGATCATCGCCGCCCTGCGGCAACTCAACGAACTCCGCAATGATCTGACGCTGCATCATCCGCAGGACGGCACCGCCCTGCACGAGCTGTCGCGTATCATCGCATCGGTCAACGGCCTGCTGCCGTGAGCGGCTTGACCGCCAGACACCCCTAGGGGGCTTCATGTGCAACCCTCGGCGAATCGAAGTCCGGGCCACCAGCACCCTGAGCCGGAGCTGGGAGGTGGCCCTCACCAGGACGGCCAGTGCGAGCATCGACGTCACCGGTGAGGCACGGCTGAACCAGCCGTTCGGCACGCAGCTCGGCGCCCCGCTGCGCCGGGCCTTCGAGGCCGCCCTGGGTGCGGACCCGCGCTGGACCTGGTCGGAGGGCGCCTACCGGCTGGAGCTGCCGCACGGGCAGGTCGCCTACCACCCCGAGACCGGCGAGATCGAGATGACCGCCCGCTGGACCGAGCTGGTCGAGGCTTCCGGAAGCGCCACCCGGACGCTCTCCGGCCGGGTCGTCGCCAGCACCGACGCGACCGCGTCCGGCACCTTCTACACCGACGGATGGGCCGGCCAGACCGAGAATCACGTCAGGTCGCACCTGCACACCCGGCTGCAGAAGGAGTCCGACCGCAAGGCCGAGAAGGAGGCGGACCGGCAGGAGGCCCAGGCCCGCGACCAGGGCCGGAGCCGACTCGCCGGCCAGCAGCAGGAGATCGACGACCTGGCCGCGGCGGACGCCCGGCGCAACCTCGGCGCCGTGGCCGAACAGGCCCGCCCCGGGCTGGACCGGCAGGCCGCCGAGCAGCTGGGGGAGGCCCGGGACACCTACCTGCGCCCGGTCAACCTCGTCCTCAGGACCGCCTACCGGGACATGTTCGAGGCCTACGCCAGGACCCACGGGGCGCAGAACCTGTCCGTGAACGAGGACGGCGACGTCCTCACCATCGAGTTCGAGATCGAGGAGTGACGCCGTGCGCGTGAAGGTGTCCTTCCGGTACAACGCCGCCACCGGCCGGGTCGAGGAGTTCCGGGTGGACGACCTCGACCAGACCTGGGACGAGGAGCACGACCAGCAGCACGAGGACATCGCGCTCCGGCTCGGCCTGCTGGTCGAGCGGGACCCCCTCGTCAACGAGCTCCTGCCCGAGCAGGACGCCGCGACGATCCCGCAGGAGGTCGCGACGATCCCGCAGGACGCCGCGACGATCCCGCAGGAAGTCGGCGTCGAGCAGGACGAGGAGCTCCCGGCCGAGCGGCGGGAGCGCCGGTTCCAGTGACCAGCCGAACGGCGCTGCTGGAGCGGGCCGCCCAGTGCTACGTGGCCGTCGGCCACTACGCCCAGGCCGCCGACTGCCAGGAGCGCGCGGGCCACCTGCTGGCCGCGGCCCCGCTCTGGGAGGAGGCCGGGGACCTCGCGCGGGCGGCGGACTGCTGGCGCCGGGGCAGCCGTCCGGCCAGGGCCGCCGAATGCCTGGAGGCGATCGGCGAGTTCGCCGGGGCGGCCGAGTGCCACCGGGAGGCGGGCGACGCCCTGACCGGCGGCTGGCTGCTCGTCACCCGGACCGGGCGGACCGCCGCCGGCGAGCGGATGCTGCGTACCGCCACCGTCCGCCATGCGGGCGAGCAGGCCCGGCTCGACCTCGCCCTGGCGCTCGCCGCCGCCCTCGACGGCGGCGGTACCGGCGGCCTGATCCGCGCCGTCGACGCCCTGCTCGACCGGCTGCCGGAGCTGCCGCCCGACCAGCAGCGCCGGGCCGAGCGGTGGGCCGTGGCCGCGGCCGACCTGGTCGAACGGCCGGACCTGGGCGCCGTGGTGTTCACCAGCTCCTACCTCGCCCGGGTGCCCGGCGTGGTGGACCGCTGGCAGGAGTGGGCGGTCCAGGCGCTGGGCGGCACCGCCGGCGTGCCGGCCGAACCGCTCCCGCGCTGACCCTGCCGGGCCGCCGACGCGCCGACCACCCACGCACGAACCACGGACCACCAACGCACGGACCACCAACGCACGGACCACCAACGCAGGGACCACGAACGCACGGCCGAACGGAGCCGGGCCGCCCCACCGACCGTAACGGTGCACCAACCGGAGCCCGAGGCAGGCAGGAAAGGCACAGTGACCAGCAGAGTCGGCAAGTGGTTCCGCGACCGCAGCCAGCAGTCCCGCCCGACCGGAGCCGACGACGGCCGCGGCGGCCGGCCGGGCTTCGAGGTGAAGCGGGTCAACCTGTCGCGCCAGCCGCCGCACTACGACATAGACCAGCGGCCGCCGCGGCCCCGGACACCACCCCCGCCGCCCCGCCCGCCCGAAGCCGGCGAACCGGCCGAGGCACCGGCCTGGTCCGCCACCGTCCGCTTCGCCTCCCCGCGCGCCGCGCTCGGCTACCTGGCCGAGATCGCCGCCCTGCGCGTCCCGCCGATCCAGGTCTCCGCCCGGGACGGCTCGGTCCTGTTCCACCTCGACCCGGTCCTGCACTCCAGCACCGCGCTGGCCGTCCGGTACGGCGGCGAGGTGTACGAGGGCGGCCGGGTGCCCGGCCCGGCCGGTGACTGGCGGCCGGCCGGACCGGCCGACCTCGCGGTGCACGCCCCGCCCGGGCGGCTGCCCGAGGCGCTCGACGACGTCACCGTCCTGGTCAGCGGCCCGCTCGGCCGCTGGGTGCTCCGGCAGAGCATGCGCCGCGGCGTGCCCGCCGGGTTCATGGCCGTCGACCGGGTGGACGAGGGCGGGGCGGTGACCGACCGCAGCTGGCTGCTGGTCCGGCTGCGGTCCCCGCACGGGACGGTGCCGGCCGCGCTGCTGGCCTCCCTCCTCCGGCTGCCCGACACCGTGGTCTGCCGCCGCGCCAGCCCCGACGGGCGGCTCCTGGTCGACGTCCGGCTGCGCCTCCCGCTCGACGACCGGCACCTGCTGGACGCCCTGCCCGACGACGTCCGCCAGGTGCTGCCCGCCGCCGGCCCGGCCTGGTACTGGACCCCGGCCGGGATCGAGTCCGAGGCCGCGCTGCTGGCCGTGCCCGAGCACCGTCCGGTCGCCGCCCCGCCGCCCGCCGGCGGCACCCGCGCCACCCCCGGGAGCGGCGCGCCGATGACCGTCCGGGTGGTGGCCAGTACGGCCGCCACCACCGTCCGGACCGACGCCGTCCTGGTCGAGGACGGCGAACTCGACCTGCTGCGCCACTTCCTGCTGGGCCGGCCGCTGCACGAGAGCGCCTTCCTCGTCTTCGGCCCCGGCCGGCACCTGGTCAGCGCCGCGCCCGGACTGGCCCGCGGACTGCCGTTCGGCCTGCCGCTGCGGCACGTCGGGCCCGGCGCCCTCTACGTGGAGAGCGGCTGCGTCCTCTCCCCGCCGCTGCCCCCGGCCGCCTGCGAGGAGGTGTTCGGGCTGCGGCCGGACACCGTCACCGTCCTCGGCCGCGGCGGGGCCTGGCGGCTCGCCGCCAAGCCCGTCCCGGCCTGGACGCTCTGGCTGCCCGAACCGCCCGCCTTCGCCGCCGGCGTCTCCGGCCCCGCCCGGGAGATCCTCCGGCGGCTCGGCGAGGAGGAGACCGAGGAGCCCGCCCCGCAGGCCCCCGGGCCGGGCACCGGGGAGGCCCGCCGCCGACTGCTCCAGGAGGCCGCCGAGCTGACCCTCCAGCGCGAGTACCGGGCCGCCGCGGAACGGCTGGAGGACGTCGGGCACTTCCTCCAGGCCGCGCAGATGTACGAGCGGGCGGCCGAGGCGCAGCGGCCCGGGGAGCGGTTCCGGTGAGCACCCCCGGCACGCAGCGGGGCACCGCGTGGACGGCCCGCCGGCTGCTCACCGTGCCCGTCCCGGACTGCCGGCTGCTCACCCTCTCCCCGGACGGCTCCGGCCTGGTCCTGCTGGACGGCACGATGGTGCGCCGGGTGGACGACCGCGCCCGGCCGCTCTGGGAGGTGCCGTGGAGCGGCCCGGCCCCGGACCGCGGCGGCACCGCGGCCGCCTGGACCGCGGAGGGCGACCGGCTGTTCCTGCTCGGCGGCGGGCGGCTGCTCTCCCTCGACGCGGACACCGGCACGCCGCTGCCGCTCCCGCCGGCCCTGGCCGGCACCGCCACGGCGGCCGCCCTCGCGGTGTCCGGGGACGGCCGCACCCTCGCGGTGGGCCACCACTCGGGCGACGTCCTGGTCTGGGATCTCGGCAGCGGGGAGACCGTCGAGCTCTACGGCCTCGACCCGGTGGTCGCCGTCCACTGGCGCCCCCGCACCACCCAGCTCTACGTCGCCACGCCGTCCTCGGTCCAGCTCTGGGAGCCGCTCGACCAGATCATGAGCGGCACCGTGGGCCCCCGCCACCACGGCCTGGGCCGGCTCGCCTGCGCGCCCGACGACCGGTACCTCGCGGTCGAGGAGCAGGGCCGGGTCGTCCTGGTCGACCCGGTGACCCACGCCGAGCTGGCCGGCCGCCGGCTCGACCGGCGCTGCGGCGCGCTCGCCTTCACCGACGACGGCACGCTGCTCGCCCTCGCCGTCCCGGGTGAGCAGCCGGCCCTGTTCGACTCCCACCTCGAACCGCGCGGGTCCGTCCCCGGCGACGTCCGGGGCCCCGCCGAACTCAGTCTCTCCGCCACCGGGCTGATCGCCGCACGGCTGGACGACGGCGCGGTCGCCGTCTGGGAGCCGCCGGACGCCGCGCCCCGGCGGCGGCACCACCTGGCCCGGCGGTCGGCCGTCCGCCGGTGGGCCAACGCGATGGGCGCCACCGTGGGCAAGGTCTCCGCGACCGTCGACCAGGGCCGGCTGCTGGTCCGGCCGCTGCGGGTGCCCGGCGCGGGCGACGGCTGCGCCACCCCGGTGCCGGCCTGGTCCCCGGCCGGCGACACCTGCTGGTACGAGTCCGGGCCCGGCACGCTCAGCGAGTTCCGGCCGGGCGACGGGACGGTCCTGCGGACGGTGCCCGTCCCGGGCCCCGCGACGGGGTGGGCGGACGCCGAGGCGCTCGGCCCGGACGCGCTCCTGCTCGCGCCGCCCGGCCGGGGCGGCCGGCAGCAGCTGCTGGACCTCACCACCGGCGAGGCCGTCGCCGCGCTGCCCGGCGGCCCGGCGGTGGCCGCCGACCCCACCGGCGCGCTCCGCTGGGCCGCCCCCGAGGACGGCCGGCACCCGCACGAGCTGCTGGTCCACGACCTGACCGCGGGCGAGCCGCGCACCTGGCGGCTGCCGGTCGACGGCGGGGTCGGCCGCCCCGCCTGGTCCCCGGACGGCCGCCGGCTCGCCGCCGGGGCCGACGGCCGGGTGCTGGTCTGGGAGCGGACCGGCTCCGGCGGCTGGCAGCGGGTCAAGGTCCTGGCCTGGCCGACCGGGCCGGTCACGGTCCGCCGGGCGGCGTGGTCCCCCGACGGGCTGCGGCTGGCCGCGGCGCCGGGCAGCGGGCAGGGCCCCGTCGCGGTGTGGAACACCGCCGACTGGACGCTCACCGGCACCTTCGGCGTCGCCGGCGGCCCGGAGTGGGCACCGGCGCTGTCCTGGTACACGGACTCCCGGCTGCTCGCCTTCCCCTCGGCCGAGCAGGACGCCGCGATCGAGATCTGGGACGCCAGGACCGGCCGGCACGTCCGGACCCTGCTCCCGCCGGAAGGGGTCGGCAGCCACGTCTGGGCGGTCCGCTGGTCACCGACCGGCGACCGGCTCGCCACCGGCCACCATTCGGGCGCGATCGTGTTCTGGGAGATCGCCGACGAGCGGCCGGGCGAGCCCGAGGGCGAGCCGCTGCCGCACTCCGAGGACCGGCTCGCCCGCCTGGGCGCCGCCGCCGGGCGGCTGGCCACCGGCACCCCGCTCTCGCTGCTGTCCGAGCTGCTCACCCTGGTCGGCGGCGCCGAACCCCCGCCGGGGCTGCTGCCGCTGGCCGGCCTGCGCGGCCTGCAGTCCCTGCGCGAACTCGGCTGGCCGCCCGCGGCGCTGCCCGGACTCGTCCTGCTGCTGGTCTCCGGCCTGCCCCCGGCCGCCGCGTACCTGGCCCCGGCCGACGCGGGCCCGGCCGAACTCTCCGCCGCCCTGGGCCGGGCGCTGCTCGGCGCGACGGTCCAGCCCCGCCCGCCGGCCCCGCCGCTGACCGAGCTGACCGCGGCGGTCCAGGCCGTCGACGAACGCCTGCTGGGCCTGCTGCGCATCCTCGGACCGGAGGCGGTCGCCGCCGATCCGACCCTCCCGGTCCGGGTCCGCGACTTCCGGATGACGCTGATCCCCCCGGGCCCCGCCCAGCGGGTCCTGCTCGGCCTGCGGCTGCTGGAGGGCGCGAGCGGCCCGGCCACCGGCCGCGGCCCGACCGGCCGCTCCGGACTGGCCCGGCACGGCGCGCCCAGCCGTCTGCTGCCCACCCAACTCGCCCTTCCGGACGAGCTGTTGCGGCTGCGCCACAGCCGCAACGAGCTGCTCTTCCGGACCAGCCACGGCCTGATCCCGCCCGACCCGCGCGGCGTGGTGCTGGTCCTGGACGACACCCCCGCGACGCACGGCGCGATCGGCTCGGTGCTGCGGCTCTCCGCGCACCTGCTGGCCACCGCCGCGCTGCGCCGGGGCCGCCCCTGCGCCGTGGTCCGGATGGCCACCCCCTGGCAGCACCGGACGCTGGCCCGCCCGGAGGACCTGGTGCACCTCTGGGAGAGCGGCCCGCTCGCCACCGCCCAGCCCGAGGCGGCCCTGCACACCGCCGCGGCGGCGGCCGGGCAGCTGGCCACCGGGCTCGGCGGCGCGCCGCGGACGATCGTGCTGACCCACCCGTACCTGGTGTTCCCGCCGCACCCCGGGCTGCGCGAGCTGCGCGTGCACTACCCCGGTCTGCCGGTGCGGGAGACGGCCTGGCTCCGCTGGACGCTGCCGCCCGACCCGACGCCGGCCCTGCTGCGCGACGTCCTCACCGAGCTCCTCGTCGAGCCCTGAGCAGACCCGGCGCCGGCCCTGAGCAGGGCCGGCGCAGGGCCGGCGCAGGGCCGGCGCGAGGCTCAGCCGCAGAGCATCTGCTGGATCTCGTCCGGGCCGAGCCCCTGGAAGAGCGCGTCGATCACCTCCGGCCGGAACGCGTCCCCGGTCACCCGGACGCCGTCCGGGCCGGCCTCGATCCGGATCCGGACCAGGCGCCCCTCGGGGTGCCGGTCGTACTCCTCCGGCTGGATCAGATCCGGAAGGTGCTCCACCATCCGGTACGCCGGGCCCTCCTGCCCGCCCTCCGGTTCCCCGGTCACGGACCTCACCACCTTCCGTCCACCGCGGTGCCGCACGAAGGGCAGGCACCCGACTCGATCCGGTTCCGCTCCAGGGACCAGATGCCCCGCTCCACCAGCACCGCACGGCAGTGCGGGCACCTGGTCGCCCGGCCGTCCGCGCCGAGGGCGCGCTCCACGTAGACGTGGTGCAGCCCGGCCTCCCGGCCCACCCGGACGCCCGCGGCGAGGTCGGCGGGCGGGGTCGGGGCGTGGCCGGTCCGCCGGTAGGCGGGCGAGACCCGGCCCAGGTGCCACGGGACGCCCGGCCCGAGCGCGGCGACGGCCTCGGCGATCGGCCGCAGCTCCTCCGGCGCGGCGCTGATGCCGGGGATCAGCGGGGTCGACACCTCCAGCCACACCCCGCGCTCGTACAGGCCGCGCAGCGTCTCCAGGACCGGCCCGACCCGGGCCCCGGTCAGCTCCAGGTGCCGCGCCTCGTCCACCGTCTTGAGGTCCACGTTGACCGCCGCCACCGCGCCGGCCGCCAGCTCGACGGCCTCCGGGGTGAGGAAGCCGTTGCTCTTCCAGAGCACCGGAACGCCCAGCGGGCGGCCGGACTCGGCCAGGGCCAGGGTCAGTTCGAGGGCCAGCGACGGCTCGGTGTAGGACAGCGCCACCGCGGCCCGCTCGGCCGCGGCGTCCGCCACCACGGCCGCCGCGTCGACCGGTGCGCCGGTCCACCGCACCCCGGGGTCACGGCCGTACTGGGAGACCCGGTGGTTGATGCAGTAGTCGCAGCGGAAGGTGCAGCCGGGCGCGGCCAGGGTCAGGCAGTGGCTCCCGGGGCGGTAGTGGAACAGCGGCTTGCGCTCCACCGCGTCGAGGTGGCGCACCGTGGTCGCGAAGGTCGCGGTCTCCAGCTCCGCGCCGTTCCGCCGGCGTACTCCGCACGGACCCGACTCGCCGTCGGAAAGCGTGCAGCGCAGTGGACACAGCAGGCACTGGACCCGGTCGCCGCGGGGGCGGTGGAGCACCGCCGGCCTCCATTCCATGGACGGCAGCGTAGCGGCGGCACCCCGGACGGCGGCCCGCTTTCGGCCAATCCGCGGCCTATCCGCGGCCGCCCCGCAGCCGCTCCCGGGGCGCTCCCGAGGGCGCGCGCTACGCCGTCGCGAGCGACGCCAGCAGGGCCCGGCCGGCCGCCTCGTCGCGCTCCGGGGCACCCGCGCTCCCGGCCCGCCCGGCCGACCGCGCGGAGTCCGGGCGCAGGGCGAGCACCTCGGTGAGCACCCGTTCGTCCACCCGCGCCCGCAGGTGCCCGGCCGGGTCCCGGCGGAACGCCGTGGCGGCGGCGCCGAGCACCCCGCCCACCGTCGTACCGCCGCTGGACCGGCCGGCCAGCAGCCGGGCGGCCCCCTCGCCGGCGTCGCCCGGGTCCGGCCCGATCACCTCGCCCAGCCGGAGCCCGCCGAGCTGCGGATAACCGTCGGCGAGCAGCGCGGCGGCCACCGCCTCCGCCTCGCCCGCACCCGGGCCGGGCGCGGGCCGGGTGCGGGCGTCCCG
>NZ_JBEYVJ010000023.1:0-46167 GCF_040643935.1 Kitasatospora sp. NPDC047058
GTCGGCCTGCGTCCAGCGGGCGGTCTTCACCGAGCGGCCGGGCTTGGGCCAGAGCACCGCCTGCTGCTCCTCCCCGGTGAGGACGCCGTCCGCGCACGCGGCGAGGAACTCCGGATCGGAGAGCAGCCGGAGCACCAGCTTGGCCGGGTCGACCAGGGGCCAGCACTCCTTGACCACCGCCTTGACCGCGGAGTTGCGGGCCACCGCGTCCTGCACCCGGTCGTCCGGGGCCTCGCCGCCCTGCTCCATCTTCAGCAGCACGGCGTGGGAGATCCGCTGCGGGAGGGCGTCCCGGGCGGCGCCGTAGCGGATCTCCCGGCCCTTCAACTCCTCGATGATCTCGACCAGTTCGTAGGCGGGTACACGCCAGCGCCGGGAGCCGCGGACCACCACGCAGGGCTCGGTGGGCAGCGTGATGCCGGACCGGACCGCCCGCCGCAGCACCTCGGCCATCCGGGCGTCGCCCTTCAGCCGGGCCGCCTCGGCGCCGTCCTCGCCCCTCACCTCGACGTGCGCGACCAGCTGCTGCACGGTGGCCTGCGCGACGTCCAGCTCGCCCAGGGCGGGCAGCACCTGCTCGATGTAGGAGAGGAAGGCGTTGTTCGGGCCGATCACCAGGGTGCCGGTGCGGGCCAGCCGCTCGCGGTGGGCGTACAGCAGGTACGCCACGCGGTGCAGGCCGACGGCGGTCTTCCCGGTGCCGGGGGCGCCCTGGACGCAGACGGTGCCGGAGACGTCGGCGCGGACGATCTCGTCCTGCTCGGGCTGGATGGTGGCGACGATGTCGCGCATCGGGCCGACACGGGGCTTCTCGATCTCGGCCGCCAGCAGGGCCGAGGCGGAGTCGGACTCGGCCGGGTCGGTGAGGTGCTCGTCCTCGTACGCGGTCAGCTCGCCGCCGGTGTAGCCGAACCGGCGGCGGCGCTCGACGTCCATCGGCTCGGTCCGGCTGGCCCGGTAGAACGGCTGGGAGACCGGCGCGCGCCAGTCGATCACCATCGGGTCGCCGTCGGCGTCGTGGACGTGCCGGCGGCCGATGTAGAAGCTCTCTCCGCCGGAGCCCTCCGAGAGCTCCTCACTGATCGCGTGCAGGTAGTCGAGGCGGCCGAAGAACAGCGGGGTGTGCGAGAGGTCGGCCAGGGCGGCGATCCGGGCCTCGATCTGGTTCTGCAGCACGACGGCGGTGACCCAGGTGCCGGTGACGTCGCGGATGTCGAGCGACTGGACGTCCTCGCGCATGGCGCGCAGTGCGGCCCGGGAGGCGGCGAGGTGGTCGCGTTCGCGCTGGAGGGGGTCGGTGGTGGGGGTGGCAGGCACAGCGAACCTTCCCGGCTGCCCCGGAGGCGGGCGCAGCGGATCGTAGGAGCTCACGGTGGATACAGCCGGCCGGTTGCCGAGCGGTCGGCGCCTCCCCCGGCTGCCTGCGCGACTCAGCAGGTACCACGGTTCGGGAGGGGGCAGGCGAACGATCTTAGACCCGGCGGGGTCAGGGTTCCAGCCCGGATGCCTCAGGGGCCGCCGTACACCCGGAGGACGACCTCCGTCCCGGCGGATACGGCCTTTGGGGTGATGTCCGTGGCGCGTCGGGTGCCTACGGTGGAGACATGAGCACACAGAAGACCACCCCCACCGCCCCGGCCGGCGCCACCGCCGTGCCCGGCCACCGCCGCAACCCGCTGCTCACCGCCGTCCGCAACGTCGGGATCGCCCTCGACACCGCCGCGCGCGTGGTGTTCCTCGGGCGCGACGGTGTCGGGTACTGACGTCCGTTCCGGCAGGGCCTACAGGACGTCGTCCGCGTCGATGATGCGGTAGGCGTAGCCCTGCTCGGCCAGGAAGCGCTGCCGGTGGGCGGCGAAGTCCTGGTCGACGGTGTCGCGGGCCACCACCGAGTAGAAGTGGGCCGCATGGCCGTCCGCCTTGGGGCGCAGCACGCGACCGAGGCGCTGGGCCTCCTCCTGGCGGGAGCCGAACGTCCCGGAGACCTGGATGGCGACGGTCGCCTCGGGCAGGTCGATCGAGAAGTTGGCGACCTTGGAGACCACCAGGACGCTGATCTCCTTGGCGCGGAACGCGTCGAACAGCTTCTCGCGCTGGGCGTTGCTGGTCTCGCCCTTGATCACCGGGGCGTCCAGGACCTCGCCGAGTTCGTCCAGCTGGTCGATGTACTGGCCGATGATCAGCGTCTGGTCCTTCTCGTGCTTCCTGACCAGCGCCTCGACCACCCGCCGCTTGGTGGCGGTGGTGGCGCAGAAGCGGTAGCGCTCCTCGGGCTCGGCGGTCGCGTAGGCGAGCCGCTCGGAGTCGGTCAGGGTGACCCGGACCTCGCAGCAGTCGGCGGGCGCGATGTAGCCCTGCGCCTCGATCTCCTTCCACGGGGCGTCGAAGCGCTTCGGGCCGATGAGCGAGAAGACGTCGCCCTCCCGGCCGTCCTCGCGGACCAGGGTGGCGGTCAGGCCGAGCCGGCGGCGGGCCTGCAGGTCGGCCGTGAACTTGAACACCGGTGCGGGCAGCAGGTGCACCTCGTCGTAGACCACCAGGCCCCAGTTGCGGGCGTCGAAGAGTTCCAGGTGGGCGTAGACGCCCTTCCGCTTGGTGGTCATCACCTGGTAGGTGGCGATGGTGACCGGGCGGATCTCCTTCTTCGTCCCGCTGTACTCGCCGATCTCGTCCTCGGTCAGCGAGGTGCGCTTGACCAGCTCGTGCTTCCACTGCCGGGCCGAGACGGTGTTGGTGACCAGGATCAGCGTGGTCGACTTGGCCTCGGCCATGGCGGCGGCGCCGACCAGCGTCTTGCCGGCGCCGCAGGGCAGCACGACCACGCCCGAGCCGCCGTGCCAGAAGCCCTCGACGGCCTGGGCCTGGTACGGGCGCAGCTGCCAGCCGTTCTGGTCCAGCTCGATCGGGTGCGCCTCGCCGTCCACGTAGCCGGCGAAGTCCTCGGCGGGCCAGCCGAGTTTGAGCAGCACCTGCTTGATCTGGCCACGCTCGGACGGGTGGACGACGACGGTGTCCGGGTCCACCCGGGCGCCGACCAGCGGGGCGATCTTCTTGGAGCGCAGCACCTCCTCCAGCACCGGACGGTCGGTGGTGGTGAGCACCAGGCCGTGGGTGGGGTGCTTGCTGAGCCGGAGCCGCCCGTAGCGCGCCATGGTGTCGGCCACGTCGACCAGCAGCGCGTGCGGCACCGGGTAGCGCGAGTACGTCACCAGGGCGTCGACCACCTGCTCGGCGTCGTGGCCGGCGGCGCGCGCGTTCCACAGCCCGAGCGGGGTCACCCGGTAGGTGTGCACGTGTTCGGGCGCGCGTTCCAGCTCGGCGAACGGCGCGATCGCACGGCGGCAGTCGGAGGCCTTGGGGTGGTCGATCTCCAGGAGAAGAGTTTTGTCGCTCTGGACGATGAGCGGTCCGTCGTTCACGCGGGGGAGCCCTCCACTGGCTGGCAGGTCTGTCGGGACGCAGACCCTCCAGTGTCGCGCATCCGACGGGGAAGCCGGGAGGCTACTTCCATTCGTAGAGCTTGCCGGTGGACTTGCCCTCGGCGTCGGTGTCGAACTCGAAGAGGCCCGCCACGCCGTTCAGGCGTTCCAGCTGCGGGGCGGTGGTGGAGAAGAACAGCGACCCGCGGAAGCTGGTGCCGCCGTTCTCGGTGAAGTGGCCGACGCCGGCGCCGTGCCAGGTGACGCTCTGGCCGTCGGCGGTCATGTCGACGCCCTGGCCCTCGCCGTAGAGGCTGCCGTCGGGCCGAAGTTCGGACTCGTAGGTGCCGATGCCCTGGACCTCGATGCCGAAGTAGCTGCCGCTGCCCCGGAACGAGACCTCGACCGTGACGTGGCCGTCGCCGGCGTCGAGGACGCGCCGACCGGTCTCCTGGCCCTCGGTGTCGCCTATGTGATCGCCGAGCATGATGACTCCTTTCGGACTCCCCCCTGCCGGACTCCCCCTCTCTTCCGGACTACGCCGGGGTGCCGGGCCCGTCAAACGGAGGGCGGTGACCGGTGCGGAGGCCGCTCGTTAGAGCAGGTCATGAACAAGCCGAAGCGTGTCCTCACCGCTCTCGCCCTCGCCGGCACCGCCTTCGCCGCGACCGCCTCCTCCGCCGGTTCCGCGTACGCCCTCGCGGGCGTGGGGGAGGGCCCGGGCGGGCTGCTGGCGTCCCCCGCCTTCCTGCTCGCGGACCTGACCGGCGCGGGAAACCTGCCGGTCGGCCAGGGCCAGATCGGCACGCTGGCGGACCAGGCGGTCAAGGAGAAGATGAAGGAGGCCCAGGGCGGGCACTGATCCCGTGCCGGCTCCTCCGCCGACGCGGGCCCCCGCCGGCGCGGCTCCTCCGGGCGCGGCTCCTAGGGGCGGCGGCTACTCCTCCAGCTCGGCCACGCCGGTGATCCGGTGCAGGGCGAAGGTGCGGAGCTCGTCCGCGTGGTGGTCGAAGGCGGTGACGAAGCCGCCTTCGACCTTGACCGGGTCGATGATCCGCTGGCTGGCGAGCCCCTCGGCGTTGAGGTAGCCGATCCACATCCGCTCGCCGAGCAGGACGGCGGTCTGCAGCGCGGCCAGCGTCTCGGCGGCCGGGGTGCGCGGGAGGTGGCGCGGGTCGGTTGTCGGCTCGCGGCGGACCGCGGTGGCGGCGCGGTCGCCCGCCCGGATGGCCTTGACGGCCGCCGCGAGCAGGGTGTCGTCGGGGGTGGGCGGGCCGTCGGGGACGGGGACGGGGGCCGCGCGCGGCGGGGTGCGGTGGCTGTCCGGCCGGGTGATCAGGACGTCGCCCTCGGCGGACTCGGCCGCGGGCGCGTAGCCCATGGTGCGCAGGGCGGCGAGCAGCACATCGGGCGCGGCCTGGGCGGCGAGGACGGTGGGGGCGAGCAGGCGCAGCCGCAGGTCGGCGGAGCGTCGGTCGGCCAGCACCTCGCCGAGCAGCTGCGGGTCGTCGCAGCGCAGGTACGAGGAAGCGGCGCCGACCCGCAGGATGCCGTGCCGGCGGGCCACGTCGTCGATCAGGTAGGCGAGCGGCTGCGGGACGGGCGTGCGCGAGTGCTGCTCCAGGAAGGACTGCAGGTCGGCGGCGGTGCGGCCGGCGTCCAGGGCGCGGCGGACCGACTCGGGCGTGAACCGGTAGACGGTGGCGCCGCCCTTGGACTCGATGTCGGCGCAGAGCGCGAGCGCCTGGGCGAGCGGGGTGAGCAGCGGGCCGGGCGCGATCGCGGTGAGGTCCGGCTGCAGGATGACGTGGTCCAGCGGCTGCGGCAGCAGCGGGGCCAGCACCTCGGCCGGGTCGGCCTCGGCGGTGAGCAGTGCGCGGGCGGGGGCGGAGAGGGCGCCGCGGCCGGTGACGCCGAGCAGTTCGGCCTCGGCGAGGGTCCAGGCGGTGAGCTCGTCCCGCAGGTCGCGGGGGTGCCCGGTGGCCGGGTCCTGGCCGGTGGCCGGGCCGCCGCGCAGCGGGCGCTGCCAGCGCAGGGTGGGCAGCAGCTCGTCGGCGGTGGGGGCGGTGCCGGGCGGCAGTTCGGCGAGCAGGGCCAGGGTGCCGCGGCGGACGGACGGGGCGAGCGTGCGGTCCAGTTCGGGGCCGAGCGGGGCGCGCGCCTTGCCCTTGGCGTCCGCGGTGCCGGTCAGGGCGGACACCCGGGTGGCGGCGAGCCAGCTCTCGGCCAGCAGCACCCAGCGGTCGGCGGTGTCCTGCTGCAGCCAGCCGTCGTACGCCGGGGTGGGCGCCCAGCGCTCGTCGGCCTCGCCGTCCGGGGCCAGCAGGCCCGCGGTGTGGGCGAGTTCGAGCCAGAAGGCGGCCTGCTGCTCGGTGGTCTCCAGGGCCTGCGCGGTGCGCTTGAGGTCGCGCACGCCGAGGCCGCCGGCGCGCAGGGTGGGCGGCGGGTTGAGGCCCCAGAGGTCGAGCAGCTCCTCGACGGTCCGGACGGCGGTGTGGGCCTGCCCGGCGGCGGCCCGGTCCACCACCTGGGGATCGCGCGGGGCGGAGGCCGGGGCGGGCTCGGGCTGGACCGGCTCGACCTCGCGGTGGGTGCGGCCGCCGCGCAGGTGCAGGGCCAGTTCGCGGGGCAGTACGACGCTGCCGGGGCTGCTGGGCAGCAGCAGGCCGCGGGCCAGCAGCCATTCGACCGGGCTCTGCGCGTCCTCGGCGGTGACCGGGCGGGTGGCGTCCGGGACGGTGCCGGTGGGCGGCCCCCAGACCAGCCGGTCCAGCAGGCGCAGCGCCGGTTCGGGGGCGGTGGCGAGCAGCGCGTCGCAGCGGGCGCGGTCGGTGAGCAGCGCGGTGAGCGCGGCGACGGCGGTGACCGGGTCCGGGGTGGCGGGCTGCCCGGCGGAGGCGAGGAGTTGCTGCAGCCGGGCCGGGGACATGCCGGTGGTGGCGTCGGCGAACGTCGGGCCGAGGCCGGTCCGGCCCGGGTTGGCGGCGGTCGGCGCGAGTGCCTCGCGGGCGGCGATGACCAGGCGCAGCCCGTTGTCCGGGCCCCAGAGCAGGGCGCGGTCGCGCAGGGTGACGAGCGCCCGGGGGAGGGCGGCGGCGACGGCGGACCGGTCGGCCGGGGTCAGCGGGGTCGCGCCCGGGTGCGGCTTGACCTTGGCCGGGCCGCTGAGCAGCGACTTGACGGCGGCGGGGGTGGCGCCGTCCGGGGCGGCCGCCAGCGCCTCGGCGACCTGCAGGGTGAACCGGTCGAGCCGCTCCAGGGCGCGCAGCGCGGACGCGCGGGAGGAGAGCCGGGCGGCGAGCTGGGTGAGGTCGCCGGGGACGGGGTTGAGCAGGTCGGGGCGGGACCGGAGCAGGGCGGCGAGGTCGTCGTCCGCGCGGCCGCGGAGCTCCTCGGCGAGGGTGCGGGGGCCGGCGGGCGCCTTGCCGGAGCGTTGGGGGCCCTGCTGTGTGGTCATTCGACCTAGGTTAGTCGGGAGGACGGACGGTGGGGACCGGTCGGCGTGGCCCCGATTCCGGTGGGTACCGTCTGACCGGCGGCCTCACGGGGGCCGCTGCGGCACGGGTGAGGCGGGGTGTTGGGCGATGGCGGACGGCGAGTGGTGGCGCAAGCGGGGGCCGTGGAGCGGGCCGTCGGGGGGTGAGGCCTCCGGGGGGCCGGGACGCCCGGAGGCTTCGGGGGGTGGCGGGGCTCCGGAGGCTTCGGCGGGCGCCGGGGACGAGGACAGCGTGTACGCGGGGGGCGGGGCTCCGGTGCCGCCGCGTCCCTCCGCGCCGCCGTCCGTTCCGGCGGAGCCGCCGGCGTCCGGTGCCTCCGGTGCCTCCGGTGCGTCCGGGACCGCCGGGCCGTCCGGGCCGCGTCGGCCGGCGCGGGCCGCGGACGAGGCGGGCTCGCCCTGGGTCGCGCAGCCGGTCGCGGACGCGGACCCGGACCAGGACGGCGACCCGGAGGCCGTGCCGGCGCCGTACATGTCCGTCAACGCCAACGGCTGGATGGTCAGGCTCGACTTCTCGGACGGCCCGGCCCCGGAGACCAGGCCGGTCCCCGGGCAGCGGGCCGGGGAGCAGGCGGAGACCGCCCGTCCGGCCGAACCCGCCCGGGCCGCCGCGCCGGCGGAGCCCGCGACGGCTGCGGGTCCGGCGAGGAAGGCCCGCAGACGGGCGAAGGCCGCGGCGAAGGCCGCGGCGAAAGCCGCCGACGCTCCCGCGAAGCAGGGCGCGCTCTCCGGCCGCCGGCCGTCCCCGCTGCTCCTGCTCTCCTGCGGCCTGCTCGTCGGAGGCGCCGTCACCGGCTTCTTCCCGGCCATGCTGGCGGGCTGGGGCCTCGGCTACCTGTCCCGCCGGCTGAGCGACTTCATGCGCAAGTTCGTGATCCTGGGCATCCCGCTGATCACCATGAGCGCGACCACCTTCCTCGCCATGCAGCATGCCGGGAACGGCCAGGGCGGCGGCCTCCAGCCGGGCTCCCAGCTGGGGCAGATGACCTGGTCGGCGGCGCCGGGCGTGCTGCGCGTCTCGGCGGCCCTGTCGGCGCTCGTCCTGCTGGCCATCGCCCTCAAGCGGCGTCCCGTGCCGGAGGGTTGAGCAACGCGTCCGGGGCAGCCGGCGGCTTCCGTGGCCGGCCGTCGCCGGTCAGCCGTCGGCGATGGTGACCCGGCGGCCGAACGTCTCAGGGGCGCCGAGGTGCCCGACGATCCAGGCGGCGAGGGTGGCCCGCGAGGCGGTGCCGGCGCCGGGCAGCGGGTGGTCGTAGGCGACGCGCGGGGCCGCTGCGGGCGGGCCGTCCTTGAGCATCGGCGCGCGGACGACCGTCCAGGCCGTGCCGGAGGCGGCGAGCACCGCCTCCATCCGGGCCAGGTCGCGGTGGATCTCCCGGTAGAGCCGGTCCACCACCAGTCGGGTCACCACCCGCTGGGCGAACGGGAGATGGCCGGTCTCCAGCCCTGCCGAGGACATCGCGACCAGGTGCCGCACCCCGCCGGCCTCCGCGGCGGCCACCAGCTCCCGTGCGCCGTCCGAGAAGACGGTGGTGGCGGACCGGCCGGTCGTGCCGAGCGTGGAGACCACCGCGTCCTGCCCGGCCAGCGGTTCGTGCAGGGAGCCGGGGTGGTGGACGTCGGCCCGTGCGGTGAGCGGGGTGCCGTGGGCGAACTCCGGTAGCCGGGAGGGCGTGCGGGCGACCGCGGTGACGGTGTGCCCGGCGGCCAGGGCGAGGTCGACGACCAGGCGGCCGGTGCGGCCGGCGGCGCCGACGACGGCGATCTTCATCAAGTCCTCCTTGCGGTCCTGCGTGCGGTCCCAGGGCGCCTGCCGGGCCCTGCGAACGCTTGCCGATTCATTCAGACAGGCTGTATGACTGAATCCAGTGAACCACACCACCGAGCTCAAGGGAGCGAACAGCCATGGGAGTTCAGTACCCCGACCTGGCCGGCAAGGTCGTCGTGATCACCGGAGGCAGCCGCGGCATCGGCGCCGAGACCGCCCGGTCGTTCGCCCGGCAGGGGGCCTCGGTCGCCGTCCTCGGCCGCGACGCGGCGGCCCTGGACGCCGTCGCCGGGGAGCTGCGGTCCGCCGCCGACACGTCCGCCGCCGACGCGACCGCCGCCGGGGCGCTCGGCCTGGTCGCCGACTGCACCGACGCCGCGGCGCTCGCCCGGGCGGCGGCCCGGATCGAGGCGGAGCTCGGTCCGGTCGACGTCCTCGCGGCGTTCGCCGGCGGCGACGGCTACCCCGTGCCGACCGTCCGGGAGACCGAGGAGCACTGGCGTTCCGTGCTGGACGCCAACCTGACCGCCACCTTCCTCACCGTCCAGGCCTTCCTGCCGGGCCTGGTCGAGCGCGGCAGCGGCTCGGTGATCACCATGGCGTCCACGGCCGGCCGGCTGCCCAGCGGCTCCTCGGCCGCGTACGCGGCCGCGAAGGCCGGGGTGCTGATGTACTCCCGGCACCTGGCCCTGGAGTTGGCGGGCGCGGGCGTCCGGGTCAACGCGATCGCGCCGGGCGCGGTCCGGACCGAGCGGACGGCCGCCCTCATGCCGCCCGAGGTGCAGGCCGCGGTCGCCGCCGCCCACCCGCTGGGGCGGCTCGGCGAGCCCGGGGACGTCGCGGCGGCCACGCTCTTCCTGGCCTCCGCCGGGTCCTCCTGGATCACCGGACAGACCCTGGACGTCAGCGGCGGGCGGGTCATCGTCTGACGCTCCCGCTCCCGCCCGGGACTCCCGTTCGGGTGATCGGGGATACTGCCTGTTCACGGGAGTCCGACCCCCGGCGCGACGGCGGCGGGGCGAGCGAGTGGAGGCGAGCGCGATGACCCCCCGGGCCTACCGGATGGGACAGCGGCAGGCGGACGTGGACGAGACGCGCGCGCGGATCACCGACGCGGCGCGCGCGCAGCTCGCCGGGACGGGAACGCTCTCGCTGGACGCGGTGGCCAAGCGGGCGGACGTCGCCCGGGCCACCGTCTACTACCAGTTCGGCTCGAAGACCGGCCTGCTGGAGGCGGTCTGTGACGCGCTCGCCGCCCAGGGCGGGATGGCGCGGCTCGCCGAGGCGTTCATCCACCCCGAGCCGTGGCCGGCGGTGGACCTCTTCGTCGAGGTGATGGGCGGCTTCTGGGCGGTGGACCGGGTCTGCACCCGCCGGCTGCGAGCGCTGGCCGCCCTGGACGAGGAGGTCGGCCGGGTGATCGGGGAGCGCGACGCCCGGCGTCGCGGGGGCGCCGAGGTCCTGGCCGCCCGGCTCGACGGCGCACCGGAGGACGCGGCGGCGCTGCTGTTCGTCCTCACCGGCTTCGAGACCTTCGACGCGCTGGCGGGCGAGGCCGTCGGCCCGGACGGGGACCTGCGGGCGGCCGTCCCGGCGGTGACCCGGCTGGTGCGGAGCGCACTGGGCGGGCCCGCCGCCTGAGCCCCCGGCCCGCTGCGCCGGCGGCGGGTGGGGCGGGCGGCTCAGGCCCGCTCGCGCTCGACCATCAGCGCGCGGAGCAGCCCCGGGAAGGCCTCGTCGAACTCCTCGCGGCGCAGGGCGTTCATCCGCGAGGTGCCCACGTAGTACTGCCGGATCAGCCCGGCCTCGCGCAGCACGTGGAAGTGGTGGGTGGCGGTGGACTTGCTGACCGGCAGCTCGATCGTGCCGCAGGCGAGGTCCTCGCCGGCCGCGTACAGCTCGCCGACGATCAGGCGGCGCACCGGGTCGACCACGGCCTCCAGGACCTGCTGCAGGCTGATCGTCCGCACGTCGGGGTGGGGCGGGACGCGGTCCTGCTGTCCGCTGCGCCGTGCTGCCGTCATGGGTCTCCGCCCTCCTCCTGGCCCGTCCCCGGACCGTCCGCGCTCATGGTACGGCAGCCATCGAAGTATGCCAGCGGTCGAAGTATGACGCTCATCGAAGTTTGACAGCTGACGTACTTTCGGCTTCAGTGGAGGCACGGCGGCGCTGATCCCGCGTCACCGACCAGGACCGGAGGGGGAACGACGATGGCCAGGACGGTGCGGTTCCACGAGCTCGGCGGGCCGGAGGTACTGCGGCTGGAGGACGTGCCGGTCGGCGAGCCCGGCCCCGGCGAGCTGCTGATCCGGGTGGACGCGATCGGCCTCAACCGGGCCGAGGTGATGTTCCGCAGCGGCGAGTACGTCCAGCCGGTCAAGGAGTTCCCGGCCCGTCTCGGCAGCGAGGCCGCGGGCGTGGTCGAGGCGGTCGGCCCGGACGTCACCGGCTTCGAGGCCGGCCAGGCGGTCAGCGTGGTGCCGGCCTTCTCGATGAACGACTACGGCGTCTACGCCGAGCGTGCCGTCGTCCCCGCGCGGGCGGTCGTCCACCGCCCGGACGGGCTGGACGCCATCGGCGGCGCGGCGGTCTGGATGCCGTACGTGACGGCGTACGGCGCGCTGGTCGAGATCGGCGGCATGCGGCCGGGCGACACGGTCGTGCTCACCGCCGCCTCCAGCAGTGTCGGCCTGGCCGCGATCCAGATCGCCAACCGGATCGGCGCCGTCCCCGTGGCCACCACCCGTACCCGGGCCAAGCGGGACGCCCTGCTCAAGGCCGGGGCCGCCGAGGTGATCGTCACCGAGGAGGAGGCGGTCACCGACCGCGTGCTCGGCCTCACCGGCGGCCGGGGCGCCGAGTTCGTCTTCGACGCCATCGCCGGCCCCGGCGTGGTGGACCTCGCCAAGGCGCTCGCCCCCGGCGGCACCCTGTTCGTCTACGGGCAGCTCAGCGGCCAGGAGACGCCGTTCCCGCCGATGTCGGTGGTGACCGGCCGGAACATGCGCAGCTTCACCCTGCACGAGACGACCACGGACCCGCAGCGGCTCCGCCGGGCCGAGGCCTTCGTCGCCTCCGGCCTGCGCAGCGGTGCCTTCGTCCCCGTGGTGGACCGGGTCTTCGGCCTGGACGAGATCGCCGACGCCCACCGCTACATGGAGGCCGGCAACCAGCTGGGCAAGATCGTGGTCACCGTCGAGCACTGACGGCGGTCCGGCCGGGGCGCCGGTCCGGTCGGGGGCACCGGTCAGCCCTGGCGGCGGACGCGCTGCTCGACGCCCGAGCGGATCTGGCGGCTGAGCACGCCGGCCGCGGCGGCCAGGAAGACGAAGTTGTACGTGATCTGCAGGGTCACCACCAGCCGGGGCGCCTGGCCGGCCGGGGTGATGTCGCCGTAGCCGACGGTCGACATGGTGACGATGGTGAAGTAGATCGCGTCCAGCCGGGTCTGCAGGCCGACGAACTCGTCGGGCTGGGCGCCGAGGACGTAGTACGTGGCGGCGAAGACGGTCAGCGCGAGGCAGATCAGGAAGACCAGCCAGAGCCCGGGGTTGCGGCCGGTGCCGCGCAGGATGTCGATGACCCGGGCCACCAGCAGGCTGCTCAGCACGACCAGCGCGGCCACGAAGACGAGCCAGCTGACCAGCGGGCGGCGCTCGCCGAGGTACCGCAGCGGCAGGGTGAAGTAGCCGGCCATCATCAGTCCGAAGGCGCACAGCAGCAGGCACCAGGCCCGCACGTCGGTGCGGTTCGGCGGCGGCGGCGCGGGCTGGTCGGCGGACATCCCGCCCAGCCTCCCCCCGCGGCGGGGCACGCCGCCCGCCGGAGTGCTCCGCCCGGGGGAGGCCGCGCGGCGGGTGGGCGGGCTGATCGTGCCTCAGGGCGAGGGCGGGGGCTCCTCCTTCGGGGCGATCGCCCGGGTCCGTGTGGCCGCCCCGCCCCGCCCCGCCCAGAGCCGGACTCCGGACACGACGAAGCCCCCGCCGTGGCCGGCGGGGGCTTCGTCGGAAGCGTGCGAGGCTCAGGCCGTGGTGGTCGGCCGGGAGGTCTCGGTGGCCTTGGTCACGTTGGTCGGGGTGACCGCCGGGCGCGCCTGCTCGGCGGCCGGCTGCTGCGGGGCGGCGGTGCTCTGCGCGGTGCCCTGGGCGGCCGCGTCGGCCGGGGCCTCGTCCTCGCGCAGCGCCTTGGTCTCCGCCTTGAGGATGCGCATCGACTTGCCGAGGCCGCGTGCCATCTCCGGCAGCTTCTTCGATCCGAACAGCAGGACAACGACAGCCAGCACCACCAGGAGGTGCCAGGGCTCAAGACCGTTCCGCAGCATCCCTGGCCACCGGTCCCTTCTCTTCTAGAGTCACAGGAGGGCAAAGCGCCCGACCTGGCCAGTATGCCTGGCCGCGGCGGCGAACGTATACACCGGCCGGGAAACGCTGGTCAAAAACCAGATGTTGTCCGGGCGGCCTGCCGGAGGTGGTCTGAACCACCCCGTGACCAGCGGTCCCTTGCTCAGTTCGCGTACCCGATGATCAGGACGCAGAACACCACCGCCACCAGGGCCACCCCGGCCGACAGCACCAGCAGCACCGGCGTCCGCGGCAGCGGCGCCCCCGCCCGCATCGCCGCCTCCACCCGGGCCCACCGCCGGTACGCCGTCACCCCGAGCAGCGCGCCGCCCAGCGAGCAGACCACGGCGAGGGCGATCCGCAGCGGCTCGGGGGCGACCCCGGGGGTGAGCTGGTCCACGGCGATGCCGCCCGCGAGCAGGCCGAGCGAGGTGCGGATCCAGGCCAGGAAGGTCCGCTCGTTGGCCAGCGAGAAGCGGTAGTCCGGCGCATCGCCGCCGCCCGGCGGCCCGTCCGGATCCGGCTCGGGGTCAGGATCCGGCTGCCGTCCCGGCTCCCGTTCCGACCGTGGCATCGGCCCTCCAGCTCCGCCCGGCATCGTCGTCCCAGGCCAGTCTCGCCGGGGCGGCCCGGCGGCGCAGCCCGGCCAATTCGGGTGCGGCCGCCGTCCGCCGTCCGGGACACTGCGGCGATGAGCCCAGAAACGCCCCGCACCGCGCAGGAGCGCGCCCTCCGGCACGTCGCCGACCGGTCCTCCGGACCGCCGCTCGACCCCGGCCTGCGCGTCACCCTCAACTTCCACCCCGACCGGGCCGCCGGCGACCGGCCGATCCTGGCGGCGCTCGCCGAGGGCGGCGTCTACCGCTCCCAGTTCGTCACCGGGACGAGCAACGGCGGCCTCACCGCCCACCCGGGCGGCGACCGCTGGCGCTGGGAGAGCCGGATCTTCGGCGGCGCGTACGACGGGGCCCCGGCCGAGCAGCGCCCGGTGTACGGGGCGCTCGACTTCCGCCGCAAGCCGCTCGGCGCGGCGCCGCGGTTCGGCTCGGCCCACTTCCGGCTGACCGCGCAGGCGCTCGCGCGGTCCACGTTCTGCTACCCCGACAGCTACCTCGAGCCCGCGGACTTCGGCGTCGCCGACCGGATGCCCCTGGTCGCGCTGGCCGAGGCCGACGACGCGGACGCCCTGGACGACTACATCGAGACCCAGGTGCACGGCGAGGTCCGGCTCGACCGGGACGTCGAGGCGCTGGTCCTCGACCCGAGCCACCGCGGCACGCCGGTCGAGGAGCAGGCCCGCCGCCTGCCCTGCCCGGTCGAGTGGCACCCCGGTGTGCGCCTCTCCACCGACGAGCTGCGCCGCCACCCGGACTACCGCGGCCCCGAGTACGTCGCGCTCGGCGTGGCCGTCGCCGAGGACGGCCACCTCGACCCGCGCATCCTCGGCGACGCGGTCCGCACCGGCCGGTACGACCCGCAGGACCTCAAGAAGGTCTGGCACTACCTCGCCCGCTTCGGCTCCCCGGCCTGAGCCGGGCACCGGCGGTCTGTCCGGCGGACCCTAGTCGCGGCGGGCCAGCAGGTAGCCGCGGCGGGTCTCGGCCTCCTCGGGGAGCGGTGCCCGCTCCAGCCGGGCCTCGACGGTGAACCCGGCGTCGGCCAGCAGGCCGGCGACGGCGTCCGGCTGCAGGAAGTGGAAGTCCACGTCCACCCGGTGGCCCCACCACTCGTCGAGCCGGCGGACCTCGGTGCCGATGTGGAACGAGACCAGCACGGTGCCGGACGGCCGCAGCACCCGTCGCAGCTCGGCGAAGGCGGGCGCCAGCTCGGCGGGGGCGAGGTGGATCACCGAGTAGAGCGCGACCGCGGCGGCGAACTCCCCGTCCGCCGCGGGCAGTCGGAGCAGGTCGCCCTCGCGGAACTCGGCGCCGGGGTGCTCGCGCCGGGCGAGCTCCACCATGGCCGGCGACAGGTCGATCCCGACCACCTCGGCCCCCTGCCCCGTCAGCCACCCGGCGACGTGGCCGGGCCCGCACCCGAGGTCGGCCACCGGCCCGCCCGCGGCCGCCTCCACCACCGCCCCGAGCAGGGCCCGGTCCACCGGCTTGTACGCCAGCTCGCCGCCGATCCGGTCGCGGTACTCCTGCGCGACGAGGTCGTAACTGTCCCGAACCCGCTTGTGGTCAGCCGTATGTGTCATGGCGGCAGCCTGCCACCGGGCGGGCCCCGGCGGGACCGGTTTTCCGCGGCCGGGGCCTTCCCGGCGGACGTGCGAGAGCCCCCGTCCGTCCGGACGGGGGCTCTTGATGACGCGCAAGCGGTGGGATCAGACGGTGGCGGCCTCGGTGGCCGGTTCGGCGGCGGGCCCGGCGGGGCGGGCCGGGAGGTGGGCCATCAGGCGGTAGGCGAGGACCGAACCGCCGATCGTGAAGACCAGGCCGACCACCGCGGCGACGTGCAGGCCGTCGGTGAAGGCGGTGCGGGCGGTGTCGAGCAGCTCGGTGCCGAGCCGGCCGGGCAGGTGGGCGGCGACGTTGACCGCGCCCCCGAGGGTGTCCTGGGCGGTGCGGGCGGCCTCGCCGTCCAGGCCGGCCGGGAGGGCGCCGTCGAGGCGGGAGCGGTAGACCGCGGCGCCGGCCGCGCCGAGCAGGGCGATGCCGAGCGAGCTGCCGAGCTCGACGGCGGTCTCGGAGGTGGCGGAGGCGGCACCGGCCCGCTCGACCGGGGCGGCGGAGACCACCATCTCGGCGGTGAGGGTCATGGTGCCGACGGTGCCGGCGGCCAGCACGCCCGCCGCGGTGAGGATCAGGGCGAGCGGGGAGTCGGCGCCGACCTGCGTCATCATCGCGAAGCCGGCCGCGCCGACCAGGAAGCCGCCGGCCATCAGCACCGCCGGGCGGACCTTGCCGGCGAGCGCCGAGCTGACGCCGATCGCGGCGCCGACGCCGACGCTGGGGACGAGCGCCCAGAGCGAGGCGGTCAGCGGGCTCATGTCCTTGACCAGCTGCAGGTACTGCGAGGTGAAGAGGGTGAAGCCCATCATCGCGAACATCGCGACCGTGTTGACGCTGATCGCCCCGCTGAAGGCGCGGATCCGGAACAGGCCCAGGTCGAGCAGCGGCGCGGCGGCGGTGCGCTGCCGCTGGACGAAGGCGCCGGCGAACAGCAGGCCGGCCGGGACGGCCAGTGCGGGGAGCAGGCTCCAGCCGTCGACGGCGAGCGTCTTCACGCCGTAGACCAGCGGCAGGATCGCGGCCAGCGAGAGGACGGCACCGGGCAGGTCGAAGCGGCCGCGCTGCGGGGAGCGGTACTCGGGCAGCAGGACGGGGGCGGTGACCAGCAGCAGGGCCATCACCGGAATGGCGATCAGGAAGGCCGAGCCCCACCAGAAGTGGTCCAGCAGCAGGCCGCCGACGACCGGGCCGAGGGTGGCACCCGCGGTGAGGACGCCGCCCCACGCGCTGAGCGCGACCTGCCGCTGCCTGGCGTCGTGGAACATGTTGCGGATCAGCGCGAGGGTCGAGGGCATCACGGTCGCCCCAGCGGCGCCGAGCACGGCCCGGGCGGCGATCAGCTGGCCGGCGCCGTCCGCGTAGGCGGCCAGCAGCGAGGCGCCCATGAAGCCGGTGGCGCCGATCATCAGCAGCCGGCGGCGGCCGATCCGGTCGCCGAGCGCGCCCATCGTGATGAGCAGCCCGGCCAGCAGGAACGAGTACATGTCCATGATCCACAGCTGCTCGGTGCCGCTCGGCGCCAGCGTCGTGGAGATGTACGGGACGGCGAAGAAGAGCACGCCCATGTCCATGGTCAGGACGAGGGTCGGGAGCAGGAGGACGGCGAGGCCGATCCATTCGCGACGGCCTGCGCGGCCGGTGGTTGCGGTCATGAGGAAGACGGTACGCACGTGTCAGACGCTTGTCTAGTACAAGCGTCTCAATCGATCGTGCGAGACGTTCGTGCAAGACAAACGTCCGGATCTTCCGTAGCATCGACGTCATGGGAAACCGCGAAGACCTGATGGCCGGCGCCAAGCGCTGCCTGTACGAGAAGGGCTACGGGCGCACCACCGCCCGGGACATCGCCACCGCCTCCGGGGTCAGCCTGGCCGCGATCGGCTACCACTTCGGCTCCAAGGAGGCGCTGCTCAACGCGGCGCTGATCGAGGCCACCGGGGACTGGGGCGAGGGACTGGTCACGGTGGTCGCGAGCGCGGCCTCGATGTCGGACGACCCGGAGGAGCGCTTCGTCGCGGTCTGGGACGGCGTGAAGGAGACCTTCGTCGAGCACCGGGGGCTCTGGGCGGCCCAGTTCGAGGCGGTCGTGCAGGTCGAGCACGCGCCCGAGCTGAGGCAGGCGCTCGCCGCGACGCAGAAGGAGGCCCGGCTCGGGCTCGCCGCGCTGTTCCAGGGGCTCGCCGAGGTGTCGGACACCGAGGAGGAGCTGGCCCGCGGCACGTTCTACCAGGCGCTGCTCGCCGGGATGGCGCTCCAGTGGATGGCCGCGCCGGAGCAGGCGCCCACCGGCAGGGACTTCCTGCAGGGGCTGCGGCTGGTCGGCGGCAGCGTGCTGAAGCCGGCCACCGCCTAGGGGCTGCCCGGCTGACCGGCCACCGCGTAGCCACCGGGCCGGGCGCGCGTCACGCGGTCACCGCCGTCAGCAGCACCACCGAGTCGACGTGGGCCAGCAGCCCGTGCCGTTCCTGCGGCACCGGGTGCAGCTGGCCCGCCGACAGCTCCTGGAGGTGGCCGGTGATGGTCAGCGAGACCCGGCCGCGCAGCACCTGGATCGAGGCGGCGGCCGGGGCGTTGTGCTCGTCCAGGGACGTCCCCGCGGTCAGCGCGATCACGGTCTGCCGCAGGACGCCGTCGTGCAGCACCAGATGGGCGCTACGCCCGTGCGGGCTCTCGGCGGCCCTGGCGGCGTGCTCCACGGCGAGCAGTTCGAGATCGACCATCGCGCGTCCTCCTGGACCGGCCTGCCGGGGCCGGGCGGTGACCCCTTCGGCCCAGCCTCGCGGACGCGGTCGGCTCCCGCACCCCGGAGCCGCGCGCCGGGCGGTGAGGCCCCGGTGAGGCCCTGCCGGGGCCCCGCCGGGCCTCCGCCAGGCCCTTGAAGAGGCCCCGGCGCCCGGCCCGGACCGCCCGGTCGGAGTCGCTCGGGGTGCGGGAGCCGCCGACTGCCCCGATGGTGGATGCATGGCGACCAACGAGAGTCTTCAGAACGGGTTCCAGGTCAACCGCTCGCTGCTGGCCGGCGGTGCGGTGCTCACGGGCATCGGTGCGGTGCTCGGTACGGCCGGGGCGATGATGGTGTTCGCGGCGCTGGCGACGGCCGGCCGCAACTGGATGCGCACGATGGACAAGCCTCCGACGGCCGTGGCGCACCGGGCGCTGCACGAGGCGAAGGTGGCATCGGCGGCGGGCTGGGACGCCTGGCGGCACGAGCACGCGTCCCCCAACTGACCGGATGACGGCGGGCCGCCGTGGGGGTGCGGCCCGCCGCCTTCCGTGCTCGCGGGGTCAGCCGGCCGGGGCCGTCACAGTCCGAGCGACTTGGCGACGATGCTGCGCATCACCTCGCTGGTGCCGCCGTAGATCCGGAACACCCGGTTGTCGGTGTAGAGGCGGGCGATCGGGTACTCCAGGATGTACCCGTAACCGCCGTGCAACTGCAGGCACTTGTCGATCACGCCGGACGCCGACTCGGTGCAGAACAGCTTCGCCGCCGCTGCGTCCGCGACCGTCAGCCCACCGTGCTGGTAGAGCTCCAGCGCGCGGTCGACCACGGACTGCTGGGCCACCACCTGGGCTTCGCAGTCGGCCAGCGTGAACTTGGTGTTCTGGAACTCGGCCACCGTCTTGCCGAAGACCTTGCGGTCCTTGACGTACTGCACGGCGAACCGGACGGCGGCCGCCGAGGCCGCGTACGCGCCGACCGCGATGGCCAGGCGCTCCTGCACCAGGTTGTGGGTCAGGTAGGAGAAGGCCATGCCCTCCTCGCCGAGCAGGTTCTCCACCGGCACCTTGACGTCGCTGAACGCCAGCTCGGCGGTGTCCGAGGTGCGCAGGCCGATCTTCTGCAGCTTGCGGCCGACGGTGTAGCCCTCGGAGGCGGTGTCCACGCAGAGGATCGAGAGGCCGGCCCGGCGGTTCTGCGGGTCGTACGGGGAGGTCCGGCAGATCACCAGGACCAGGTCGGCGAGCACGCCGCCGGTGATGAAGGTCTTGGCGCCGTTGAGGACGTAGTGGGTGCCGTCCCCGGAGAGCCGGGCGGTCGTGGTGATGCCCGCGAGGTCGGAGCCGGCGCCGGGCTCGGTCATCGCGATGGCGGTCATGATGTCACCGGAGACGAAACCGGGCAGCCAGCGCTGCTTCTGTTCCTCGTTCGCGTACTCCAGCAGGTACGGCAGCACCAGGCCGGTGTGCACGCCGGAGGAGCCGAAGCTGACCCCTGCCCGGGCGGTCTCCTCGGCGATGACCGCCTGGTACTTGAACCCGCTCTCGCCGGCGCCGCCGTACTCCTCCGGCACCTCGATGCCGTAGACGCCGAGCTCGCCGAGCTTGCGGTAGAAGTCGCGCGGCGGGTGGCCGTCGGTCTCCCAGCTCTCGTAGACCGGGACGACCTCGTGGGCGATGAAGTCCCGGATGGTCTCCCGGAAGGCCTCGTGGTCCTCGGTGAACACGGTGCGGCGCACGGCGGCGCTCCCTTCGGTGGTGCCCAGGTGATCGCCCCACAAGTTAATCCCGGGTAGCTTCCACTGTCCAGGGTCGGCGCTCCGGTGTCCTCGCGGCGGTCAAGCCCGGCGGGCCGGGCCTCGGGCCGCGCGAAGTGAATCCTTGCTAGCCTACGGACGGACACCGGCGGCGGGACGGGCGAGGGAGTGGCGGCATGGTGGTACGGCGGCCGCCGGCGCGGTCCCGGCAGGCGCAGATCCTGGCCGTGGCCGCCGAGCGCTTCCACCGCAGCGGGTACCACCAGGTCTCGATGACCGAGGTCGCCGCCGGGGTCGGCATCACCGCGCCGGCCCTCTACCGGCACTTCCGGGGCAAGCCCGAACTGCTCGACCGGGCGGTCCGGTTGGGCCTGGACGAACTCGCCGGCGGGCTGCGCGCCGCCGGCTCCACCGCGGACGTGGGTGCCGCGCTGGCCGCGGTCGCGGTCGGGCACCGGCCGCTCGGCACGCTGGTGCAGCGTGACGCCCGGCTGCTGCCGCCGGACCGGCGGGCCGCGCTCCGCCGCGAGCTGCGGGCGGACGTCGCGCTGATGGCGGCGGTGCTCCGCGACGAGCGGCCCGGACTCGCCGTGCGGGATTGCGAGTTGCTCTGCTGGGCGGCGCTCTCGGCCTGCTCGGGCCTGTCCTACCAGTCGGCCGTCCCGCAGCCGCGCCGGGCCGAGCGGCTGCTGCGCGAGCTGGTCACGGCGGTGCTCGCGGTGTCGCTGGAGGGGGCCGCGCCCGACCCCCGGCCGGCCGTCGTGGCGGGGGAGCCGCGGCCGCAGCCGCGTCGCGAGGAGCTGCTCGCCGTGGCCGTCCGGCTGTTCCACCAGCGCGGCTTCGACAACGTCAGCACCGACCAACTCGGCGCCGCGGTCGGCATCTCGGGGCCCAGCGTGTACCGGCACTTCGACAGCAAGCAGCAGCTGCTGGCCGCCTCGCTGGTGCGCAGCCGGGAGCGGCTCTGGCACGAGGTGGCGGGGGCGGTCGACGGGGCGGCGTCCGGGCCGGCGGCGGCGCTGGAGGCCGGGCTGGCCGCGTACGTGGGCTTCGCGCGGGGCAACAGCGACTACCTCGGCGCGATGCTGAGCGAGACCGAACGGCTGGCCGCGCCGGACCGCCGGGCCGCGGTGGACTTCCGGCGGGACTTCCTGCGGACCTGGGTCGACCTGCTCTGCCGGGTGCGGCCGGAGTCCGACGCGGCGGAGGCGCGGATTCGGGTGCACGCGCTGTTCGCGCTGGTCAACGACGGGGTGCGGAACCGGCCGCACAGCGACCGGGCCGACCTCGGGGACTGTCTGCGCCGGCTCGGCCGGGCCGTCCTGGGCGTGTCCGGAGGGGCCTGAGCGGGTGCCCGGAGGAGCGTGAGCGGGCGCGGCCGGGTGCCCGCCCCCCGGCGTGCGGGGACGGGCACCCGGCCCGGGACCCGGTCGCGCGAGGGGCGGTCGCGCGACCGGACGCCTTCCGGCGAAGGGGTCGTCAGGGGGTCGCGACGGGGTAGAACACCGCGGTGCCGACGTTGCCGTTGCCCTGCAGGGCACCGATGTCGCCGCCGTTGCCGGTGACGGCGAGGCCGTTGTTCTGGTTGCTCGCGCCGGAGCCGGTGGCCGTCTGCTGGGTGTTGGCCACGTTGCCGACGACACCGCCGAGGATGTTGCCCGAGCCGGTGTTGCTCACCACGCCGCTGTTGGAGTGGTGGTCGGCACCGGCGCCGTTGTCGGCGTACGCGGCGGCGGCGCCGGCTCCGACGAGGAGGAAGGCCGCGAGGGCGGTGACGGCGGCTGCGCGAATACGGGACACGCTGGTCTCCTGAAGGGGGGAGTGCGAATGTGGCGCCTTCCGGGGTGGCCGCCCCGGAGCGCCGTTGCCTGACGTCGCACGACCAGCATTCACCAGCGCCGTGGACGAACTCCACCGAACGGGTGGCAATTCGCCCGATGGTGTCACCGAGCGCGCAGAGCGGGATTCCGGGCGAGGTCACGCGGCATGCCGTGCGACCGGCCGGATTCCTTCGGACGCAGGGCAGTTGGCCCATCCGGACGGCCCAACCGGGAACCGGCCCGTCGTCCGCTTCTGTCAACGCCGGGTTGACCGGGCCTCGGGCGCCGGAAAGAAATGGTCGGCGGATAGTCGCACTGGCACACTGGGGACCCATGTCTCAAGGTCTCCCGCCCGAGCCCGTCCCCGCCGAGGATCTGCGTACGACCGAGGTCGATCTCGGCGGACTGGTGAACGTCCTCGCCACCCACCTCTACTCCACCCCGCTGGTCGCCCTGCGCGAACTCGTCCAGAACGCCCACGACTCGCACACCCGGCGCCTGCTGGAGGACCCGGACGGCGACCACCGGGCGGTGATCCGGGTACGGGCCGACGCGGACCGGCGCACCGTCGCCATCGAGGACACCGGCGCCGGCCTCACCGAACCGGAGATCCACGCCTACCTCGCCACCGTCGGCACCGGCTACACCCGGATGCTGCGCGAACTGACCGGCAACCAGGAGCTGATCGGCGCCTTCGGCCTCGGCTTCCTCTCCGCGTTCTCGGTCGCCGACGAGGTCGTCGTCACCACCACCTCGCACCGGGAGCCGCAGCTCGGACACCGCTACCGCAGCCGCGGCGGCGAGCAGTACACCGTCGAGCCCGCGGCCCCGCGGCCCGGCGGCGGCACCGTCGTCGAACTGGCGCTGAAGGCCGAACACGCCCACCTGGCCGACGAGTACGCGCTGCGCGAGGTGCTCGGCCGGTACTGCGTGCTGCTCCCGATACCGGTCTTCGTCGGCGACGACGAGCAGCCCGTCAACGCCGTCCCGGTGCCCTGGCGCCGGCCCTCCCACCCGGCGTCAGCCGCGCCCCCGGCCGGAGGCGGCCCCGGCCGCCCCTCGGACGGGGACGAGTACGCCGCCCGGATGCGGTTCGCCGCCGCCTTCGGCCGCCGCTTCGAGCCGCTGACCGCCTTCCCCGTCCGGCCCGTCGAGGGCGGCAGCGACGCGATCGGCCTGCTCTGGGTCCAGGACGGCGGCAGCTACGCCAGCAGCGACAACCGCGACCTGGCCGTCTACCTGCGCGGCATGCTGCTCGCCGAGGACGCCCGCGACCTGCTGCCCAGCTGGGCCGGGTTCATCGGCGGCGTGGTCGAGTCCAACCGGCTCACCCCGACCGCCAGTCGCGAGGACCTCCAGCGCGACGAGCACTACCGCGCGCTCCAGCAGTCGCTCACCGACGCCGTGGTGGACGGCCTCTACGAGACCGCCCGGCTGCGGCCCGCCGTCTGGCGCCGCATCCTGGCCCGGCACGGCCAGGACCTGCTCGGCGCCGCGCTCTGCGACGACCGGCTGTTCACCCTGCTCGCCGACGACGTCCCGGTGCCCACCTCGCAGGGCGACCTGACGGCCGGTGCGCTGCGGGCGGCCGGGGGAGGCGCGGTGCACGTCGCGCTCGGCGGCAACGGCGGCTTCGAGGAGATGCTCTACCGGGCGATGCAGGTGCCGATCGCACGCGGCGACCGCTACGCCGTCCTGCCGTTCCTGCGCCGCTACGCCCGGCTGCGGGGCTGCCGGATCGTCGAACTCGGCAGCGAGAGCGGCAACCGCGAGCTGTTCCGCGACCCGGAGCGCCCGCTGCCCGCCGGGGAGGCCGCCTGGCTGGCCGGCGCGCTGGCCGACCCGGGGGAGCAGCTCGTCCCGGCCCGCTTCGACCCGGCCGGCCTGCCGCTGGTCCTGGTCCCCGACCGGGAGGCCGAGCTCAAGGCCCGGATCGAGGACGACCAGGCGGACGCCCGGATCCCGTCCGCCGCGCTGCGGCTGGCCCGGGCGTTCACCGCCCGCAGCGACGGAGAGGTGAAGGCCCGGCTCTACCTCAACCTGTCCTGCCAGGCCGTCCAGGACCTGCTCACCGCCTACCGCGACGGGCACACCGGCAGCGCCACCGCCGCCGGGCTGCTTCGCTCGCTGAAGGTGATCATGGCGGCGGCCTCGGCCGGCCCGTCCGGCGGCGACCTCACCGGTGCGCTGGCGGGCATCGGCACCGCGGTCTCCGCGCTGACCGCCGCCGTCCCGGCCGGCCTGCCCGCCGTCCCGGACAGCCCGGACGGGCTCGACGGGCTCGACGGGCTCGGCCGTCCCGACGGCTCCGGCGACGGGGACTGACGGGGTGGCCGAGGCCGCCGTTCCGGACGGATTGTCAGTGGCCCACGCCACACTGTTCACCAGCACAGCGCACGACCAGCAGGGGGAGACGGAAGCCGTATGACGACCGACATCTGGGCCTGGGTGCGGGACACCCACGAGCAGCTGGCCGAGACCGGCCACCGGCGGCTGGCCGACGCCATCTACGAGCTCCCCGGCCACGCCAACGAGGGGCGCAACGCGCAGCTCGACGCCGTCTACCCGGAGGCGGTCGCCGCCGCCCGGGCGCTCGGCCTGCCCTGGGTCGAGGTCTACCTGCGGCACTGGCGGATGCAGAACCTGCTGAACAAGCGCCACCAGGGCGAGCAGGCCCTGGCCGAGGCGGTCGACCTGCTGGAGTTCGCGCACCGGGAGGAGACCGCCGGCTGCCCGCAGTCGGTCTGCGTCGTGCAGGACTTCGCGATCTGCCACGCCCGGGTCGACGGCCCCGGCTACGTGCCCGAGCGGCTCGCCGTGCTGAGCGAGACGCTGGAGCGGATCGAGCCCGCCCGGGCGTGCTTCGACTGCCTCTCCCGGGAGTACTCCGACGCGCTGGAGGACGACGGCCGCCCGGCCGAGGCGCTCGCCCACCTGGACACCGCCGCCGCCCGGATCCAGGCGGCCGGCCAGCGGCTCTCGCTGCACTTCCACCACTCCCGGGCCGGCACCCTGCACCTGCTCGGCCGGCACGAGGAGGTGCTGGCCCTGCTCGACACCGCCGAGCAGGCCGAACGCGCCCGCGGCCGCCAGCTCGACGAGAGCGACCAGCGCTGGGGCGCCCTGGCCCGCGCCCGCGCGCTCGCCTCGCTCGGCCGGACGGAGGAGGCGCTCGCCCTGCTGCCGGACCGGGCGGACGCCGAGCGCCACGCCGACCTGCGGGCGGCCTGGACCGAGACCGTCGAGCTGCTCGTCGCGGCCGGCGCCCGGGAGAACGACGCCGAGCTGGGCGCCGTCCTGGCCGGCTGGGTCGGCTACCTCGACGGCACCGGGTCGCACCGCCCGTGCGTCGACCTGCTGCTGGCCGCCGGGCGGCTCGCGCTGGCCCGCCAGGCCCGGACGGTCGCCCTCACCCTCGCCGCCACCGGCGAGCGCAAGCTCACCCGGCTGCGCCGCCCCGAGGCCGTCGCCGGGCAGGTCGCGCAGCTGCGCGCGGCCGCCGAGGCGCTGCCCGTCCCGGAGCCGGCCGTTCCGCCGGCCGGGCTGCTCGCCCACCTCGCCACGGCGGGCGTGCCCGTCGAGACCGCCGCCGACCTGCTCTCCGCCGCCCTGGACGACTGCCGGAAGGGGCAGGCCGGCCCGGACGGCCAGGCCGGTGCCGCCGCGCTGGCGGTGCAGCTGGCCGGGGTGCTGGGCAGCCTCGGGCACGCCCGGGCCGCCGCCGACCTGCTCTGGCGGCAGCTGGACGCCGACCCGTCCGACGAGGACGTGATCGGCATGCTCGGCGTCGCCCTGGTCGAGTCGGGGGACGGTGACGGTGTGCGCCGGCTCGCCGACCGGCTGGCGGAGACCAGCCCCGCCGACGGCCACTGGGTCCGCGCCCGCTGGGCCGGCGCGGAGGGCCGCTGGGCCGAGGTGGTGGAGCACTGCGAGGCGATCCTGGCCGAGCACCCGGACCGGATCAACACCCGCCGGGTGGCCGGCGCCGCGGCCACCGAGCTGGGGGACCACGCCGCCGCACAGCGCTACTACCAGGACCTCCTGGCGCACGCGCTGCCCGTCGAGGGCACGCCGGAGGAGGAGCTGCACCGCACGGCCGGCCGGCCCGACCTCTGGCACCTGATCACCGCCGCCACCGCCAACCGCGACTGGGCCGTGGTCCGGTCCACCGGTGCCCTGCTCGGCATCGAGTTCGACGAGCCCGAGGGCCCGGTCGACGAGGAGTGGCAGCTGGTCACCGTCCGGGCCACCCGGACCGACGGCGCCACCGCCGACGTCCCGGCGCTCCGCACCGGCCCGGCCACCGCCCGCATCCTGCCGGTGCTGGGCGACGACCTGACGCTCAACCACGGCGACGTGGTGGTCTTCGCCCCGGCCCTGCTGACGGATCCGCCCGCCGAGGACGCGCCGGAGGAGGAGCGGCGGCGCTGGCGCCCGGTGTTCGAGCTGCTCACCCTGCTCGACCCGGCCGGCTACACCACCTACTGGATCGACGGCGGCTGGCCCGGCGACGAGGCCTGGAACGAGCTGCGCGAGCAGCTGGGGCGGTCCGGCTACGCGGTCTGGGCCTACAGCGGGGACCACTACGGCATCACCGACCCGGCGGAGGACGGCGGCACCCTGCCGGGGATCTACGCCGCCGTGGGGGTGCCGCCCACCGCGCACGCCGCCGACGCGGACGCGCTGCTGCACCGGCTCACCGGTGCCTGGCCGCACCCGCTGGCCTGGCTCGACCTGGCCCGGGCGGCGGGCGCGGAGACCGCCCGGCACGAGGAGGTCATCGAGCGGTACGGGCTGTAGCGCCCCGCGCCGCGGCGGGCCGGGGCTGGACAGGCCGATCCGGGGCAGGACTCCCTATTTAGATCTTCTTGGTGATTGCTTTACTGTTTCATTGCCAAGAGTCGACCTCCAGGAGTGCCTGCCCCGTGACCAGCCTCGCCCTCGGCCCGTCCTGGCTCGATCCGACCCACCTGATCTCCACGTTCGGGTTGATCGGCATCCTGGCCGTCGTCTTCGCCGAGTCCGGACTGCTGATCGGCTTCTTCCTCCCCGGGGACTCCCTGCTCTTCACCACCGGCCTGCTGGTGGCCGGCGGCACCTACCTGCACCAGCCGCTCTGGCTGGTCTGCGCGCTGATCGTGGCCGCCGCCGTGGCCGGGGACCAGGCCGGCTACCTCTTCGGCCGCAAGGTCGGCCCGAGCCTGTTCCGCCGCCCCGACTCCCGGCTGTTCAAGCAGGAGAACGTGGAGAAGGCGGCGGCCTTCTTCGACCGGCACGGGCCCAAGGCGCTCGTACTGGCCCGCTTCGTGCCGATCGTGCGGACCTTCACCCCGATCGTCGCCGGGGTGAGCAGGATGAACTACCGCACCTTCGTCGTCTTCAACCTCGTCGGCGGCGTGCTCTGGGGCGCGGGCGTCACGGTGCTCGGCTACTTCCTCGGGCGGATCCCGTTCGTCGAGGAGAACATCGAGGCGATCCTCGTCGGCATCGTGCTGATGTCGGTGGTCCCGGTGGTGGTCGAGGTGCTGCGCGCCCGCCGGTCCGGCGCCGCGGCCCCGACCCGGCACCGCGCCGGGTAGGCACCCGGGCCCGCCACCGCCCGCCGGGACGTACATGTGCGTCCAGCAGTTCGATCAGGCAAGGTGTATCCGGAGATCGAGCGGCGGCCCGGGGAGCCCGGAGCCATCAGGGGCGGCAAGGAGCGGAAGTGCCTAAGCGGGGCCGACCGGGCGGAGGCAAGCGGGCCAGGGGCGGCAAGGGGGCCCGGCCGGCGCGGCCGGCTGCGGAGAAGCAGCCGCTGCACCCCTCCGAGGCGCCGCCCACCGAGGGCCTGCTCGGCCACCCCGCCCCGGCCGTCGAGCCGGCCACCGTGATCCCGTTCGCCCCGCCCGTCCCGGAGACCAAGGGCCTGCTGGCCCCGGAGCCCACCCCGGAGCCCACCCCGGAGCCCGTCGAGGAGCCCGCCGGGCAGTACGCCGACTGGTTCGTCGGGGTGCACGGGGAGCACGGGGAGCAGGCCGCAGCGGACGGGCCGGTCGCGGAGCCCGAAGGCCTCGCCCCGGTGTACCGGCGGCGCTCGGTCGCCGAGGACACCCTCACCCCCGAGGAGTGGCAGGCGGCCGGCTACACCCCGCCCACCGGCATCGCCGTCCCGACCCTGAAGCCCGGCGCCCCCGGCGAGGCACCCTGGCCGGACCGGATGCGCACCCTGCTGCGCACCCCGATGTCCGAGCGCCCCGCCTTCGAGCGCACCCCCCGCGACCTGCACCCCTCGGCCGCCCGCAACGTCCCGCGCATCCTCGACCTGACGCTCCGGATCGGCGAACTGCTGCTGGCCAGCGGCGAGGCCGCCGAGGACGTCGAGGCCGCCATGCTCGGCATCGCGCACGCCTACCGGCTGGACCGCTGCGAGCCGCAGGTCACCTTCACCCTGATCGGCATCTCGCACCAGCCCTCGCTGGTCGAGCCGCCGGTCACCGCGGACCGGGTGGTGCGCCGCCGCACCTCCGACTACACCCGGCTGAACGCGGTGTACGAGCTGGTCGCCGACATCACCGCGGAGAAGGTCACCGTCAACGACGCGTACCGCCGGCTCGCGCTGATCCGCCGCAACCGGCACCCGTACCCGGCCTGGCTGCTCGCGCTGAACACCGGACTGCTGGCCGGCGCGGCGACCTTCCTGGTCGGCGGGCGGACGGACGACAAGGGGTGGCTGGTCTTCGCCAGCGCCTTCATCGCGGCCGTCCTCGGCGACCGGCTGGCCTCGCTGATCGCCCGTCGCGGCCTGCCGGAGTTCTACCAGTTCGTGCTGGCCGCGATGCCCGCGGCGGCCTCCGGCATCATCCTCTCCTTCAACGACTGGGACCTGCACGGTTCGGTGGTGATCACCGGTGGGCTGTTCGCGCTGCTCCCCGGGCGGGCCCTGGTCGCCGCCGTGCAGGACGGCCTGACCGGCTTCTACATCACCGCCGCCGCCCGCCTGCTCGAAGTGATCTACCTGGTGGCGGGCATCGTGATCGGCGTGATGCTGATCCTCTACCTCGGGGTCGGCTTCGAGGCCAAGCTCCGGCCGGACGAGAGCCTGGTCGGGGCGAACTACCCGCCGGTCCAGATGATCGCCGCATTGGTGCTGACGCTGGCCTTCGCGATGCTGCTGCAGACCGACCGCCGCTCGCTCGCCCTCGTCACCCTGAACAGCGGCATCGGGTGGTCCAGCTACGGCGTCCTGGTCTACAACGCGGGCATCTCGCCGATCGTGGCCACCGGCGTCGCGGCCGGCCTGGTCGGTCTCTTCGGCCAGCTGATGGCCCGCTACCGCTACGGCTCCGCGCTGCCGTACGTGACGGCGGCGATCGGGCCGCTGATGCCGGGTTCGGCGCTCTACCTCGGCATGCTCTCCTTCGCCCAGGGCCACTCCGCCGCCGGCATCGTCCAGATCACCCGGGCCGCGGCGATCGCCCTGGCGCTGGCGATCGGCGTGAACCTCGGGGGCGAGATCGCCCGGCTCTTCATGAAGCTGCCGGCCGGCGCCGAACTGCTGCCGCCGCAGCCGGCCGTGCCGCGCCGGGCGGCCAAGCGCACCCGGGGCTTCTGACCGCGCGTCGGGCCGCCGGCCGCCGCTGCCCCGTCCCCCGCGCCCGTTGCCGCCGTCGCCCGCCGCGCGGTCGTCGCCCGTCCCCGCCGCGCCGTCCGGTGCCGCGCTGCCCGGTGCCGGGTGGGCGCCGCCCCCGGACCGCAGTCGTTGGACCGTGTCGGCCCCCGGGCCATGTCGCGGCAGGCCCTACGCAGGACCAGGAACGAAGGTAAGACCTATGACCACACTGCTGGACGGCTACCGCGAGCACATCGTCGCCGCGCACAAACAACCGCTGCTCCTGCTGCTGGTCGGATTCATCACGTCCTTCGTCTTCATCCGGTTCAGCGTGCGGATGATCAGGGCCCAGGTGCGCTGGTGGCCCGGCAACGTCACCCCCGGCGGGCTGCACATCCACCACATGGTGTTCGGCCTGGGCTTCCTGCTGGCCGGCGGCATCGGGGTGTTCGCGACCTACGGCGGCCACCCCTGGATCGACGTGTTCGGCCTGCTCTTCGGCATCGGCTGCGGCCTGGTGCTGGACGAGTTCGCACTGATCCTGCACCTGGACGACGTCTACTGGGGCGAGCAGGGCCGCAAGTCGGTGGACGCGGTGATCTTCGGCATCCTCTTCACCGGACTGCTGCTGGTCGGGTACGTGCCGCTCGGGGCGGAGCCCGGCGAGGACACCCGCTGGGGCCTGGTCACGGTGATCTCGGTCAACGCGCTGGCCATGATCGTCACCCTGCTCAAGGGCAAGGTGTGGACCGGCCTGCTCGGGATCATGGTGCCCGGCCTCTCCTGGATCGGCGCGATCCGGCTGGCCCGGCCGAGCAGCCCGTGGGCGCGCTGGCGCTACACCACCCGCCCGCGCCGCCGGGCCCGGGCACTCCGGCGCGAGCGTCGGCTGCACCGGCGTGCGGACGTCGCCCGCACCTGGCTCTTCGACCTGATCGCCGGTGCCCCGGACAAGGTGCCGGCCGGGCACCCGGCCGCCCACCGGGTCGCCGAGCGGATGGCGGCCCGGGCCTCCGCCCACCTCGACGCACACGCCGCCCGGGCGCTGGCCCGGCGCTCCGCCCGGCTGGCCGACCGCCGCTCGGCGGCCGCCACGCCGGGGTCGGCGGCCCCCGCCCCCGGCGCCGGCGGCGGGAGCCGTGAGCCCGGCACCCGGCACGGGGCCCAGCAGCGGCGGCGCTCCGTCCGGGCAGGCCGCACCCGCACGTACGCGGTGCGGCCGACCGGCCTGGAGCCCCGGCCGGACCGCCACCCCCGCCTGCGACCGCACACCCGCCGGATCCGCCGGTAGTTCGTACGCCCCGCACGGCCGACGGGAGTTGACGCCGGATCGGATCATCCGACGGGTCACCCGGCCGGCGGTGCGGGCTTGGGGCTCGAAAGCCGCCCGGCTTGAGACCATGGCGATGCGTAAGCGATCTGTCATAGGACGGGATGCTTTGCCGGGTTCCGCTCGACCCCCGCCACCACCCCGGCGCTCCCGTCCGAGACCCGAGAAGGGATGTCTCGTGGCGCGCAGGTTCCTGCCGGTCCTCCTGTTGTCCCTCACCGCACTGTTCGGGCTGCTCCCCGTGGCCGCGGCCGCTCCGGCGGACCCCGACCCGGCCACGGGCACCGCCCTGGACGGTGAGCCGTACCCCTCCGCCGAGGACGTCGACCGGGCCCGGGCCGAGGCCGACCGCCGGGCCGTCGCGGTGGCCGTCATCGAGGCCGGGCTGACGGCGGCCGAGGCTGAACTCGACCGGGCCGCGCGGGAGGCCGAACAGGCCGTCGAGGCCTACAACGGCGCCCGGCTCGCGCTCACCCGGGCCCGCGGCGAGGAGTCCGCGGCGACCGGCCGGGCCGCCGCCGCCGAGGCCGAGCGGTCCGCGGCAGCCGAGGACGCCGCCGCACTGGCTGCGGAAACGTACCGCCAGGGCACCACCGCCGAACTCTCCGCCGTCAACGCCCTGATCGGCGCCCGCGGTCCGCGCGAGGCCGGCGACCAGGCGGTGGTGGTCGGTGTGGCCGGCGACCGGACCCGGCAGATCCTCGACGCCGCCACCTCCACGGCCGCCGCGGCGGCCCGCACCTCGGCCGCCGCACGTGCCTCGGCCGAGGCCGCCGAGAGGGCCGCCACCGAGGTCGGCGCCGCCCGGGAGCGGGCGGAGGCCCGGATGTCCGCCCGGCAGGTCCAGGTCGCCGACGCCGGCCGCCGCCGCGAGCAGCTCCTCGCTGACCTCGCCGCCGCCCGCCACACCACCGTCGGGCTGGAGCGGCAGCGGCGTGAGGCCCTGGAGGCGATCGCCGCCCGTGAGGCCGAGGCGGCCGCCCGCGCCGCCGCCGAGAAGGCCGCTGCGGAGCAGGCCGCCGCGGAACAGGCCGCTGCCGAGCGGGTCGCCGCGGAACGAGCTGCTGCGGAACAGGGTGCCGCCGGGGCGGCCGCCGCCGGGGCCGCCCCGGCGGAGGTGGAGCGGGCGGACGCGGCCGGAACCGCCGTGGCCGGACCGCCGCCGGCCGCCCGGCCCTGGTCGGCGGAGGGTGCGGCCGCCGCCGTCGACTTCGCCCGCTCCAAGATCGGCCTGCCGTACGTCTGGGGCGGCGAGGGCCCCGGTGGCTACGACTGCTCGGGCCTGACCATGATGGCCTGGCGCCAGGCCGGCCGGCCGCTCAACCACTTCGCCGCCGACCAGTACGCGCAGAGCACCCCGGTCGGCTACCGCCAGCTCCGCCCCGGGGACCTCGTCTTCTGGAGCGACACCGGCCGCGCCGCCGACATCCACCACGTCGGCCTCTACATCGGCGACGACCAGATGATCGAGGCCCCGCGGGCGGGCATGCCGATCAAGCAGGCCAGCCTCTGGATCATGGGCACCCCGGACTTCTACGCCCGGCCCTGACGGCACCGCGGCTCGTGCCTGGGTCGGGGCCGGAGCCGGGGCCGGTGTCGGGTCCGGAACCGGCGGGCCGGTGCCCGGCCGTTGTCGGTGGCCCGCCGTACTCTGGCAGGCGGCGGAAGGGGTGTCGGATGAGGCTGCGGAACGTCGAGCCGGGGGATGTCGGGGCGTACGTCCGGATGCGCTGCGACCCGGTGATGATGGCGGAGCTGGGCGGGCCGTTGCCGGAGGAGGGGATCGCAGACAAGGTGCGCCGGGACGTGCTGGACGCGGCGGCGGACCGCTCCTGGATCAAGATGATCGTCCCGGACGGGGCCGCGCCTGGCGTGGTGGCCGGGTCCGTCGCGCTCTGGTCGCACGGGGACGAGGACGCCGAGGGGGAGGGCGCCGAGGGGGAGGGCGGGGTGATCTCCGAGATCGGCTGGATGGTGCTGCCGGAGTTCCAGGGCCGCGGCCTCGGCAAGGCGGCCGTCCGGGAGGTGCTCGACCTGGCCGCCCGGGACGGCCGGTGGGGCCCGGTGCACGCCTTCCCGGGGACCACCAACGGGCCGTCCAACGGCATCTGCCGGGCCCTCGGCTTCCGGCGGGTTGGTGAGCGGGAGGTCGAGTTCGTGGGCCGGCCGCTGCGGGTCAACCACTGGATCGCGGACGCGGGGCCGGGCCCGGACAGGCCCTGACCAGCGGCGGATAAATGGGATGCCGTCCTCGGAGGCCCGCCGTACCGTGGCCCAATGGGCAACGATGCGAACGGCGGGCCCCGTGACCCGGGGAGCGGCCGACCGGACGAAGGCGTCGGCGGGATCGTCGTCAGGGCGGTCACCGAGGACGAGGTCGAGCGCTGGGACCGGGCGCTCGCGTTGGGCTTCCTGCGCTCGCACGTGGAGAGCGGGACCGACTACCGCCGCCGGCAGTGGGAGCCGGGCCGGATGCTCGCGGCCGTGGACGACGGGCGCTTCGTCGCCACCTACCGGAGCTACGACGTCGAGCTGACCGTCCCGGGCGGCGCCGTCGTCCCGGCGAACGCGATCACCGCCGTCACCGTCACGAGCACCCACCGCCGCCGCGGCCTGCTGAGCCGGATGATGCGGGGGAACTTGGCGGCCGCCCGCGAGCGCGGTTCGGCCGTCGCCGTCCTGATCGCCGCCGAGTACAACATCTACGGCCGGTTCGGCTTCGGCCCGGCCACCCGCGGCCACGGCTGGAACATCGACCTGCAGCGCACCCGCGGTCTGCGCGAGGGCTTGCCCACCGTGCCCGGCGGCCGGATCGAGTTCCTCACCATGGCCGAGGTGCGCAAGGCGGGCCCCGAGCTGCACGACCGCTGGCGGCTCACCCAGCCCGGCGCCCTCGCCCGCGACGAGCTGTTCTGGCAGCGCCACACCGGCGGGATCGCCGTTCCGGGCTTCGACTGGAAGGAACCCTTCGCGGCCCTCCACCGGGACGCCGAAGGCAACCCGACCGGTCTGGTGGCCTACCGGGTCGACGACACCTGGGACGGCAGCTACCCGAACTGCACGCTCACCGTGCTCGACTTCCTCGCCCTCGACCGGGCCACCGCCGCCGAGTTGTGGCGGTTCGTGTTCTCGGTCGACTGGGTGCGCAAGGTCGTGGTCGAGAACATCGGCCCGGACGACCCGCTGCCGCTGCTGCTGAGCGACCCGCGCGCCGCGACGCCGTACGTGGACAACGCCGACTTCATGTGGCTGCGGGTGCTCGACGTCGAGGCCGCGTTCAACGCCCGGACGTACGGCGCCCCCGGCCGGACGGTGCTGGAGGTGGAGGACCGGGACGGCTTCGCCGCCGGGCGGTGGGCCGTCGAGGTCGCCGCCGACGGCACCGGCCGCTGCACCCGCACCACCGGGGAGGCCGACCTCGCGCTGGACGCCTCGATGCTGGGCGCGCTGTACCTCGGCGGCGAGACCGTCCCGCGGCTGGCCGCGGCCGGTCTGGTCACCGAGCTGCGCCCGGGCGCGGCGGCCGCCGCCGACCTGCTGCTGCGGACGCCGCTCTCCTCCTGGAACCCGGACGGCTTCTGAGCCTCCGGCTCCCCGGGCGCGGGGCCCTACTTCGCCGCGGACTTGCCGATGGTGGGGAGGATGAAGTCCTGGATCAGGCCCTTGGCGTCGCGGACGATGGGCCGGAACACCCGGTACCGGGACAGGTTGATGATCCGGGCCACCATCGGGGTGGAGCGGCGGACGTACTCGCGCGTGCGCTCGGTGTCCGGGGTGCGGTCGAAGACCCAGTACAGGACGACGATCATCAGGTTGAGCCAGAGCAGGTCGGGCAGCAGCTCGGCCAGTTCGGCGTCCAGCTTGGGCGCGAGTTCGGAGCCGGTCAGCACCTCGCGGAAGAGTTCCACCGCGGTGGCCCGGGCCGGGTGTGACTCGTTGGAGAACGGGCTCAGCGAGCTGGCCGGGTCGGCCGCGGTGCGGAAGAACTGGGCGGCGAACTCGTGGTACGGCTCGGCGCAGTCGATCCAGGAGGTGACGGCGATCTCCAGCCGCTCCGCGAAGTCCCTGGTGCCGGCCAGCCGGCGCCTGGCGTCGGCGGCGTGCTCGTACGTCATCCGGTCGTAGAACCCCTGGATCAGGAATTCCTTCGACGAGAAGTAGTAGTAGGCGTTGCCGACCGAGACCCCGGCCTCGGCGGCGATGGCCCGCATGGTGGTCTTCTCGTAGCCGCGTTCCTGGAACAGCCGCATGGCCGTCTCCAGGATCAGCGCCCGGGTCTGTTCGCTCTTGTCGGTCTTCGGCTGGGCACGGCTGCCGCGCACCTCGGCGGGCGGTGCCGCCGGGGCTTCCGGCGCACCGGCCGCACCCGTGGTGCCGTCCGTGCCGCTCGTGCCGTTGGTTCCGTTCGTCGCTGCCAGGTCGTCCACGCCCCGAGCCTAGCCGGAGCGGCGTCCGCGTCCGGAGTGGTCAACTCCGGGGCCGCCGGGCCCGGCCGGATCGGTCAGCTCCACCCGGTGTCGGTGCGTGCGGTACCGGATGTCCCCTCCACATCCGGTACCGCCACTCCGCCCCCGGTTCTTTCGAACGCGTTCAAAAGCATGGGCATGACTCTAGGGCCTCGGATTGAACATGTTCAAGTCTGGGTGTGTGGGAGGCTCGTCACATGAACGCCACCATCCGCCGCGGCACCGCCCGGGACGCCGAGGCCGTCGCCGACCTGCACGCCCACAGCTGGCGCACCGCGTACGCCGGCATCGTCCCGGCCCCGGCGCTCGGTGACGGGCTGTCGGCCGAACGCCGCGAGCTCTGGTCGCTGCGGCTGTCCGCCGACTACGGCGAGCCGGCCAACACGCCCGAACTGCTGATCGCCGAACTCGACGGCGGCACGGTCGGGTTCGCCTACCTGGTGCCGCAGCCGGACGGGCGGGTGCTGCTGGACAACCTGCACGTCCGGCCCGGCCGGACCGGTGGCGGCATCGGCCGGGCGCTGCTGGACGCGGCCCGGGCGCACGTCTCCCGACGTCACCCCGGGGCCGCCCTCTACCTGGAGGTGCTGCGCGACAACACCCGCGCGGTCACGTTCTACGAGCGCGCCGGCGGCCGCCGGACGGCCGAGCAGGAGGGCGTCTTCCCCGGCGGCCACGTGCTGCCCGAGTACGAGTACAGCTGGCCGGCCGCCGGGTCTCAGTCGTGGTCGTAGACCGTCACCGGTACTCCCCGCTCCACCAGCCGGGCCGTCACCAGCGGCTCGACCGACTCCCAGCGCCCGCCCGCCAGTCCGCAGCCGATCCGGGGCATGTGGACGGAGGCGCCGAGCGCGAGGGCCTGGTCGGCCAGCGTGGCCAGTGCGGTGTCGATCGCCTCGTACCGGACCGGCACGCCGCTCGACCGGCCGGTCCGGATTCCGCGCTGGCCGACCAGGTTCGCCACCCAGACGTACGGCTCGACCTGCACCACCTGCACGGCGCCCAGCCCGAAGTCGTTCCCCGCACGCTCCCGGTGCCAGCGCCGGTACGCCGCCTCCGGCTCCGGCCAGCGGCGGGACACCGCCAGCACGAAGCCCTTGCCCCAGCCCCCGAGGTCGTTGCAGACATGGGCGATCACCTTGGGGCCCTTCGCCTGCGGTGAGGTCGCATCGCCACGGAGGTACCGGATCGATTCCATGACGGGAAGCTATCCCGCGGTACCGACAAGCTGTTCGGATTTTTCTGCTGCCGCTGCCGCTGCCGGGGCGTCCGCGCCGGTGTCCGCGGTGGTGTCCGCGGTGGCGTCCGCGGTGGTGTCCGGGGTGGTGTCCGGCGCTGCGGCGGCGTCCGGGATCCGCAGATGGCGGCGTCCGGCCAGGGCGATCAGCAGGGCCAGCGCGGCGGCGCCGGCCGGCAGCCAGTAGCCGGTGCCGGGCGGTGCCTGCTCGGCGACCGCACCGGCCAGTGAGGCGCCGGCCGAGATGCCGACCACGATGCCGGACACCGCGACCGCCATGCCCTCGTTCAACTGCCGCTGCGGCAGCAGCCCCTGGATCAGCATCATGCCGGTGACCATGGTCGGCGCGGTGCCCGTCCCGGCCACGAACAGCGTGACGCCGAGCACCGCCAGGCCCGCGCCGCCCACCCCGGCGGCCAGCGGCAGGAGCAGCAGCCCCGCCATCGCCGCGACGCCGAGCAGGAACCGGACCGCCGGCGCCCGGCGCGGCCGCAGCAGCCCGAAGACCAGCCCGGTCACGCAGGACCCGGCCGCGACCAGCGCCAACAGCCCGCCCGCCACCGGCTTCTGCCCGAGCGCGTCGGCGTACGCCACGGTGGTCAGCTCCGTCGCGCCGAAGACCACGCCGGTGGCGAGGAAGGTCAGCAGCAGCACCCGCAGCCCGGGCACCCGCAGCGGCGAGCCGTGGCGGGCGCCCGCCACCCGCTCCGCGAGCGGGGGTTCGGTCCGCCGCTGGGCGGCGAAGAGCAGGGCGCCGGTGGAGCCGAGCACCGCGGCGGCGACCAGGCCGGCCTCCGGGGCGACGGCGGTGCACAGCAGCATCGCGAGCACCGGCCCGGCCATGAAGCAGAGTTCGTCCAGCGACTGTTCGAAGGAGTTGGCGAGGTGCCGGGCGGCCGGGTCGGCCCGGTACAGGTGCGCCCAGCGGGCCCGCGCCATGCCGCCGAGGTTCGGCGTCGCCGCGCCGGCCGCCCAGCAGGCGTACAGCGTCCAGTCGGGGGCGCCGGAGCGGACGCAGAGCAGCAGGCCGGCGAACGGGACGGCGTTGTACAGCGTGGCCGGGACGGTGACCCGGGCCTGCCCGTACCGGTCCACCAGGCGGCCGAGCAGCGGCATCCCGATCGCCCCGGTGAGCAGGCCGGCCGCCGAGACGGTGCCGGCCAGGGCGTACGAGCCGCGCCGTTCGGCGATCAGCACCACCAGGGAGACGCCGGCCATCGACATGGTGAGCCGGCCGAGCAGTCCGGCGAGGGTGAAGGCGGCGGTGCCGGGAAGCGTGAACAGCCGTCGGTAGGACGCGAGCATGGGACTCCGAAGACGTGGGGGAGGGGATGCCTCCAGCCTCACGCAGCCGCCCGACGGCGGTCCAACACCTGTTTCGCCGCACTGACAACACGGTGTTGTTAATCTGCCGCCATGCCCTCCGACCTGCACCCCCGGCTGCTCCGCGGCTTCGTCACCACGGCCGAGACCCTGCACTTCGGCCGGGCCGCCGAACGCCTGCACGTCGCGCAGCAGGCGCTCAGCCGGGACGTCCGCGCGCTGGAGCGGCTGCTCGGCGACGCGCTCTTCACCCGGACCACCCGCAGCGTCGAACTCACCGCGGCCGGGCACCAGTTGCTGCCGAAGGCGCGGCAGCTGCTGGCCCTGCACGACGAGATCCTGACGGCCGCCGAGCAGCGCCCCCTGCTGCTGGACGTCAACAGTGACGTCAGCGGCCCCGACCTGACCTCCGACCGGCTGCTCGGGCCGGCCCGGGCGGCCTGGCCGAAGGGCGACATCCTGGCCCGCTACCTCGGCGGCCTCGCGGCGGCGGCCGAGGCGCTGATCGCCCACCGGCTGGACGCCTCGCTCGGCCGCTTTGCCGGGCTGGACGCCCGGGTGCGCTCGCAACTCGCCCAGGTACCGGTGCGGTTGGAGCGGGTCTCGGTGATGATGGCGGCCGCCCACCCGCTGGCCGGCCGCCCGGTGCTGCGGCTCGCCGAGCTGGCGGGCCACCCGGTCGACATCTGCGCCGGGAACCCGGCCACCACGGAGTGGGCCGACCTCGGCGCCCGGCTGCTGCGCGAGCACGGGCTGACGGCGGCCGTGCCGTACGTCCCGCCGGTCGGGGTGGAGGAGACCGCCCGCTACCTCGTCCGGCGCGGCGACCCGATGCTGACCACCACCAACGGGCCGATGATCCCCGGCGTGGTGAACGTGCCGCTGGTCGACCCGGTGCCGCTGAGCCTGGTCAGCCTGGTGCACCGGCCGGGCCTGCGGCACCCCGGTCTGACCGCGCTGCTGACGGCGGCCGCCGAACTCGGCGCGAGGGAGGAGTGGTTGCGGCGTCCGGCGGGCAGCTGGCTGCCGGCGGCCGATGCCGCGCTGCTGGAGGCGTCGGAGCGCTGAACGCCGTACGGCCGGGCCTCGTCCGGCGGGGGGTTCGTGCGGTGGGGGTTCGTGCGGTGGGGGTTCGTGCGGCGCGGGCCCCGAGGTGCCGGTTCGCTTTCCTGTCGCAGGGCCGGAATTCGGCGGCGGGGCCGGGTGTTGGGGCTCGGAGACGACCCCACCCCTGCCGCTCGGGGGTCGGCAGGGGTGGGGCGTGTGCGGGGCGGTCGCGATGGCGGCCGCCGTGGCGCGGTGCGGGGCAGTGGCCTCGGTCGGCCGGTTCAGGCCGCCTTGACGGCGGAGATGTCGAAGCTGAGCTTGACCTTCTCGCCGATCAGCACGCCGCCGGTCTCCAGCGCCGCGTTGTAGGTGAGGCCCCAGTCGGTGCGGTCCAGCACGGCCGAGCCCTCGAAGCCGACCCGCTCGGCGCCGTACGCGTCGGTGGCGCTGCCGGTGTAGTCGAGGTCCAGCACGATCGGCCGGGTGGTGTCCTTGATGGTGAGCTCGCCGGTCATCCGGTAGGTGTCGCCGCGCAGCCGCTCGGCGGAGGTGCTGCGGAAGCGGATCTCCGGGTGGGTCTCGGTGGCGAAGAAGTCGCCGGTGCGGAGGTGCTCGTCGCGCTGGGCCTGGTTGGTGTCGATGCTCGCGACCTTGATCACGAGTTCGGCGCTGGAGTTGCCCGGCGTGGTGCCGTCCAGGTGCAGCTTGCCGTCGTACTCGGTGAAGCGGCCCTTGACGTTGGTGACCATGGCGTGGCGCACCGAGAACCCGACCTCGCTGTGGGTGGTGTCGATGGCCCAGTCGCCCGTCAGATGGCTCAGGTCCGGGCTCGCCGGGGCCTCGATGACGGCGGTGGCGGTCGTGGCGGCGTTCTTGGTGCGGTTGAAAATGCCCATGGCTCCTCCTCGGGTTCGAAGCCAGTTGTTTAGGCTTCAACTTCTTGGCTCCACTGTAGGACGCTTTCGTTCAAAGTTCAACCATGAGTCTGGGGCAATCTGCGCGAACCGCCCGGACGGGGAGGGGCGCGGTGGGTGCCCGGTACGGTCGACACCGGTCCGGCCGTGCGGCTTGACCCTCGACCCGGTCGAGGCCCCAGAGTCCCAGGCATGGAGAGCGACCTGCGCAGCATCGGTGAGCTGGCCCGCGACAGCGGCCTCGGTGTCAGCGCGCTGCGCTTCTACGACGGCGCCGGCGTCCTCGCCCCCGCCTGGGTCGACCCGCAGACCGGCTACCGCTGGTACGCGCCCGGCCAGCTCGCCGACGCCCGGTTGCTCTGCCGGCTGCGGCGGGTCGGGCTGCCGCTGGCCGACATCCGGGCCGTGCTCGACGCGGCCCCCGGCTCCGGCGCCGGACGGCAGGTGGTCGACGCGCACCTGCGGCGGCTGGAGGACGGCCTCACCGACGCCCGCCGGGAGCTCTCCCTGATCCGCACGCTGATCGACCAGAGGGAGAACCCCGTGACCACAGCCCCTGCCGAGCACCGTTTCACCGTTCCCGCCGACGAGCTGGCCGCCGCCCTGGACGCGGTCCGCTTCGCGGTCGGCAGCGACTCCGGGGTGCCGATGCTGTCCGGCGTGCTGTTCGACCTGGACGGCGGCCTGCTGCGGCTGGTCGCCACCGACCGGTACCGGATGGCGCTGGCCGAACTCCCGGTGGTGTCCGGGCCCGTGTCCGGGCTTCCGGAGGCGGCGGACTCCGGCGCCGCCGCGGACCTCTCGGCCGCCGCGATCGTGCCGACCGCGCTGGTCGACGGTGTCCGGGCCCTGCTCGGCTCGGGTGCCGAGCACGCCGAGCTGACCCTCGGGGCCGGCCGGTTCCGGGCCGGCACCGGCGGCCACCTCATCGAGGGCGCCACCCTGGACCACGACTACCCCGACTACCGCTCGCTGGTCCGGCTCGACCCGGTCCACCGGGTCGGCCTGCCCGCCGCCGAACTGCGCGGCGCCGTGGAGTCCGGGGTCACCCGCAGTCTGCCCTCCGGCCCGCACGGCGCCGCCTGCGAGGTCACGGTGCTCACTCTCGACGGGGACGGACGACTCACCGTCGCCGCCGACGACGCCGAGCCGGCCCCTGGGGACGTCCGGGTGGCGGTCAACCGCGACTTCCTGCTGGACGCCCTCCGGGCCGGCGGCCCCGAGCAGCTCGTCCTCGAAATCACCGGCCCGATCGCCCCGTTGGCCATTCGGACGGCCGGGCGTGACGGCACCTTCTCGATCCTGATGCCGATCCGCGTGCCCGAGCCGGCCTGACCGACCGGCCCCGCGCGCCCACGCCGAGCTGAACGCGCTCGCCCGCGCGCACCGACGGGGACCTCGCTGTCCACACCCTGTGGAGCAATCCCCGGCCGTTCGCGACGTGCGCTGCCGCCGCGTCCCCCACCGGCGTCGGCGCGGTCCGTCATCTCGCCCCGGATCCGTGGGTCGTCGCCGCCGGGCGCGCCGCGGAGCCCGGTCGGGCCGGCCCGCGGTGGGCGGGCGTGGTGACCGACCTGCTCTACCCGGCCGACGCCGTCCGGGCCGGCGTCCCGGAGCACCGCGCCGCCCCCGGCCCCGCTCGCCACCGGCCGCCGCACCGTTACTCGCTACCCGTTCCCCGTTACCCGGACTGGGGGCACGTCGCGCGACGCGTTTGCTGCTGCTAGCACCCTGCTTGCAATTGCAAGCAGGGTGGGGCAGGCTGGTCGCATGGCCTCACTGAATGTCGGTTCGCTGGGCGAGTACATCCGCGAGCAGCGGCGGAGTGCGCAGTACTCGTTGCGGCAGCTGGCGGAGGCCGCCGGCGTGTCCAACCCCTACCTCAGCCAGATCGAGCGAGGGTTGCGCAAGCCGAGTGCGGAGATCCTCCAGCAGATCGCCAAGGCGCTGCGGATCTCGGCGGAGACGCTGTACGTCCAGGCCGGGATCCTGGAGGAGCGGCGGGGCGAGGGCCTGGAGTTGCGGGCCTCGATCCTGGCCGATCCGCTGATCAACGAGCAGCAGAAGCAGGCGCTGCTCGCGGTCTACGACGCCTTCCTCAAGGAGAACGCCGCCCGCAAGGACACGGACGCGGTGCCCGACGACCCCGAGGCCGACGGTCCGAAGACCGCCGGCCCGGCAACCTAGACCCACGGGAGACCAGTCATGGCGATCACGGACGAGCTCAAGAAGACCCTGAGCGACCCGACCCCGCTCTACGCCCTCGCCGGCGCGGGCGACCTCGCGTACGAGAAGCTCCGCGAGGTGCCCGGCAAGGTCGAGGCGCTGGCCGCGGACCGCAAGGGCACGCAGGAGAAGGCCACCGCGAAGCTCCAGGAGGCGCAGACCCGGCTGGTGGACGCGCAGGCGAAGGTCGCGGGCACGGTGGGCACCCTGCCGGCCGACCTGAAGGAGCTCCAGGAGAAGGCGCAGAGCTTCGCGCTCCAGCAGGTCGGCCGCGCGGTCGAGCTGGCGGTGAAGGCCAAGGAGGCCTACGACGAGCTCGCCGAGCGCGGCAAGGGCGTGGTCGACCGGAGCCGTCCCGCCGAGGCCCCGGCCGCGGTGAAGCCGGCCGGTGCGGAGCCGGTGGCCGGGGTCTCCGAGCCTGCCGGTGCCGATCCGGTCGACGCCGAGCTGGTCGAGGACGACGAGCCCGCCGCGCAGACGGAGGAGCCGGCCGCCAAGAAGCCCGCCCGGGGCCGGAAGAGCGCCGAGTAGGGCACCTCGGCCGGCCACGGAACGTTGACACCGTGGCGGGCGGGTCGTCGTGCCAGGATGGGCGGCGGCCGGAGTGCCGGAGCCGGGACGCACCGGACGTGCGAGGCGCGCGAGACGCAGAGGAGACCGGAATGGGCCAGATCCTGGGCCTGCACTACCTCAACCCGTTCTGGTGGGTGGGCATCGCCATCCTGGGCTTCAAGCTGTTCGCCCTGGTCGACGCGGCCGTCCGCCGGGAGGACGCCTACCGGGCGGCCGACAAGAAGACCAAGGGGTTCTGGCTGGCCGTCCTGGGGGCCGCGTTCGGCCTCGACCTGCTCTTCGGGGTGGACCTCCTGTACAGCTTCCTGACCATCGCCGGTCTGGTCGCCGCGATCGTCTACATGGTCGACGTGCGCCCCGCGATCAAGGAGCTGACCGACCGGGGCGGCGGTGGCGGCCGGCGCAACACGGGCCCGTACGGCCCCTGGTAGGCCGGTGGACCGGTAGGCCGGAACAGCCGGAACGACGACGAGCCCCGGCGCGCGGATGGTCCCGCGCGCCGGGGCTCGGTCGTGCCGCCGGACCGATCCCGGCCGGTCAGCCCAGGAGCAGCTGCACCGGGTTGCGTTCCAGCAGCAGCACGGCGACGTCGTCCGTCAGCGCGCCGCCGTTCAGCTCCTCGACCTCGGCGATCGCGCTGTCCACCAGGCGGCCCCTGGTCAGCCCGGCGGACTGGTGGTCGCCGATGAGGTCGGCAAGCCCGTCCTGACCGAGCCGGCGCGAGCCGGCGCCGACCCGGCCCTCGATCAGCCCGTCGGTGTAGAGCAGCAGCCGCCAGCCCGGGTGGAGTTCGAGCCGGTGCGGGGGCCAGGTGGCCCCGCCGTCGTCGCAGGGCAGCAGGCCGAGTGCGGGGCCGGCGAGGTCGGCCGACAGCGTCACCGGCTTGCAGTCGGCGCCGAGCAGCAGTGGTGCGGGGTGGCCGGCGAGGTAGAGCCGGGCGTGTTCGAGGGCGCCGGTCGAGCCGGTCCGGCCGGCGGCGTCACCGGGCTCGATGACCAGCATGCAGAGCGTCGCGAAGATCTCGTCGCTGCGCCGCTCGTGCTCCAGCACGTGCTGGAGGGTGGTCAGCAGGGCCTCGCCGGTGAGCCCGGCGAAGACGAGGGTGCGCCACGCTATCCGGAGCGCCACGCCGAGCGCGGCCTCGTCCGGGCCGTGGCCGCAGACGTCGCCGATCACCACGTGGACGGTGCCGTCGTCGGTGCGCACCGCGTCGTAGAAGTCGCCGCCGAGCAGGGCGCGGCGGCGGCCGGGACGGTAGCGGCGGGTGAAGGAGAGCCCGGCGCCGTCCAGCAGCGGGGTGGGCAACAGATGGCGCTGGAGGCGGGCGTTCTCCTGGCCGCGCAGTTCTGCCTCGACCAGCCGGCGCTGGGACTCGTCGGCGCGCTTGCGCTCGACCGCGTAGCGCAGGGCACGGGCGAGCAGCGGACCGTCCGTCTCGTGCTTGATCAGGAAGTCCTGGGCGCCGGCGGCCACCGCGGCGGCGCCCAGCTCGGCGCCGGCGGCGTCGGTCAGCACCACGACGGCGGTGTGCGGGGCCCGCCGGAGCAGCTCGTGCAGGCCCTCCAGACCGTCCGAGGCGTCCGAGGGGTGGGGCAGGTCGGCGGGGGCGGCGAGGTCGAGCAGGACGCAGCTGAAGCCGGCGCCGCGCGGACGGCCGCGCCGTGCCGGGGCCGGGGCCAGCAGTTCGGCGGCCTGGTCCAGCCCGCGGGCCCAGTGGATCTCGATCGGGGCGCCGCTGTCGGCCACCGCGGCCTTGAGCAACTGGGCGTCGGAGGCGTCGTCCTCGATCACCAGCAGCCTGAGCGGGGCGGCCGGAGCTGTGGCGGCCGGCCCGGCGGCGCCGGTGTCCGACCGGGGGTGGGGTATCGGGGGAGGCGCCGTGGCCGGGCCGGCCGGCCGGTGGTCGGACCGGCCCCGTGGGCGGTCGGAACGGGCACCGTCGAGGGTGCCCGGCGGGTCGGCGGCACCAGGTGCCCGCCCGTCTCCCGTTGCGGGCATCGGCTGATCCTTCCTTTCCCCGAGTGCGTAACGGTCGGCGTCCGTCCGCAGTGCCCGCCTGGCACCCTGCGTCGGGGAACTTCTCGCGACCATAACGTGATCTCCGGGGAACTCTCTGGCCGACCGGCACGGTTGTGGTAGGTGCCACGCCGGTGGCGGTGTGGTGAAACGGGACTGGGGCCACGGCTGGAGCCCGTACCGGCGGGCGTCGGCGCGGGCCGGAAAGGACGGTCACGGTGGTGACACGGATCACCCTGGTCGAGGGTGACATCACGGAACAGCAGGTGGACGCGGTGGTGAACGCCGCCAATTCCTCTCTGCTCGGCGGCGGCGGGGTGGACGGTGCGATCCACCGCAGGGGCGGGCCGCAGATTCTCGAGGAGTGCCGCAGGCTCAGGGCCTCGCACTGGGGCCGGGGTCTGCCCACCGGGCAGGCGGTGGCGACCACGGCCGGGCAGCTGCCGGCCCGCTGGGTGGTGCACACGGTGGGGCCGGTCTACCGGGAGGAGGAGTACGACGAGCGGGCGGAGCTGTTGGCCTCCTGCTACCGCGAGTCGCTCCGGGTGGCGGCGGAGCTGGGCGCGCGGACGGTGGCCTTCCCGGCGGTGTCCGCCGGGGTGTACGGGTGGCCGCTGGAGGACGCGGCCCGGATCGCGCTCGCCACCGTCGTGGCAGCAGGCCCCGGGCCGGTGGGGGAGCTGGCGGAGGTGCGGTTCGTCCTGTTCGGCGCCGCGGCGTACCGGACGTTCGAACAGGTGTGGCAGGGGATAGAGTCGGAAGGGCGGGAGGGGCAGGACTGAGGTGCCGGCGGGACGTCCCCATGGTGGCGTGACGGGGCGTCAACATGCCAGAGATATTCGATAACTCGTTCGAGTGAATCCCCGGGCTCGATCACCAGCTCAGCCCGGTTCAGCGGGGCCCGGCCCGGCCCGGGTCCGCCCGGCCCGGCCCCGTCGGGGCGGCGGGGGCGGCCCTGCCTACGGGGCGAGCGCCGTCCAGGGCACGGTGACCTCGCCCTGCCGCCACCGCCCGCGCGCGTCCACCAGCGGCCAGCTGCCCGCCAGCGCCGTGCACGCGGCCACCCAGCGCTGCCGGGCGCCGAACGCCCCGTAGGGCGCGGCCGCCGCCCAGGCCCGGTCGAAGTCGGTCAGGAAGGCGTGCACCGGCCGGCCCGGCACGTTGTGGTGGATCAGCGACTTGGGCAGCCGTTCGGCCAGCTCGGACGGCTGCCCGAGCCCGCCGAGCCGGGCCGCGAAGGTCACCGTCCGCGGGCCCTCCGGCCCCAGCGCGACCCAGACGTGCCGGCGCCCGATCTCGTCGCAGGTGCCCTCGACCAGCAGCCCGTCCGGCGCCAGCCGGGCGCGGAGCCGGTCCCAGACCGCGGCCACCGCCGACTCGTCGTACTGCCGCAGCACGTTGGCGGCCCGGATCAGCTGCGCGGGCGCCCCGCCGTCCAGCGGCACCTCGAAACCGCCGCGCCGGAAGCCCAGCAGCGGCGGGTCGGCGTACGGCAGCGCGGCCGCGACCCGCTCCGGCTCGATCTCGATCCCCACCACCCGGACGTCCGGCCGGACCGCCCGCAGCCGGCCGGAGAGCTCGACCGCCGTCCACGGCGCGGCGCCGTACCCGAGGTCGACGGCCACCGGCGGCCGGACGGCGGAGCGCAGCGCCGGACCGAGCGTGTGGGCGATCCAGCGGTCCATCCGCCGGAGCCGGTTGGTGTTGGTGGTGCCGCGCGTCACGGTTCCCACCGGCCGCGCCGTCCGCCCGCGGGCAGGCGTGGTCACGGAGTCGAAGGAGGCGGCCATGCCACCGGCCCGTCAGATCCAGCTGTCGAACCACATCCGCCTGCGCCAGTCGTCCATCGGAATGGTCTCCCCCGTATACAGGGGGTGGAAGAAGAGGAA